>JAVSLW010000024.1 GCA_039666455.1 Methanobacterium sp.
TGAAGAAGACATTATAAACACATACAGGAATAATGCAAACTGCTATATCCAAAAACCTGTTGATTTAGACCACTTTATAAGCGTGATACAATCCATCCAGGATTTCTGGCTCAACAAAGTAAAATCACCCAGCCAAATATGAGCTTTAAATCTAAACTAATCTGGCCCTATTCTAAATTAAGAACTTTTTCAATTCTTCTATAAAATTTATCATATCTCCTTAAATACTAATAAGGATCCCATTCCTTTACTTTGCTGTATTTTGGAAAATCACCGTATTCGTACTTCTCAAACATCTGGCCCCATTCTGTCTTTTTATATTCATCTATTTTCTTTTTTCCAATTACAGGATACCATAATCTGTCATGGTAGAATTCTGAGGCAAAAATAAATGTTTTAAAGATTGGTGAATTGAAAAGAAGTGCATGCAGTCTTTTCATGCCCATTGTTTTCTTTCTTAAGCGCTGATCCCACCTGATAACAGGGCTTTTTATGGTCTGAAATCCGAAATTCATCTTCTTAAGTTCCCCCTCATCTATTCCAACTATTTCTATCTGGTCAACGTCACCCATTCCAAGCCCTTTATCATGAGCCATTTTAATGTAATCTATTTTCAGGGGATCGAAACCCATGATTTTTGCTGCAAGTGCATCGATAGCTACCTGATCTTCACTTCCTAAAATTATGTTTCCGTAAAATGGTTCCATGGTCCTTGGCCCTGCTCCATTTCCACAGACGCATCCGTCCATAACTGAAAATATTCCTTTGTGAATTTCTTTTTGAATTATCAGTAAATCAACAAGGACTTCATGTATTTTTTTGTGGGCATGGTGTCTGTACTTGGGGATTAAACCACCGAAGGCATTTTTCATAGCTCCTGTGGTCGTGGTGTGGCCGTGGGTTTTTACTGTGGGAAAATGAATCACATTGGAGTTGTAAAACATTTCTGGAACATAAACTTCCCCAAAAATTTCGTTCATGGCAAGCATTTCAGATTCAGGCCTGTAAGAAACCCATTCTACATCTGTTAATGGTTCAAAATCTATTCTGTACTGATTTAAAAGGGGGAGCCATTTATTATAGTATGCTCCTTTCCATGGATGAGTTACCACGGTTTGATTCTCAACAGCCACAACATCATGATATCCATCTCTCTTTAAAGTATTTAAAACGCCTTCAAGCTGCCACGGGGGCGTGGAACAGGCAGGATAATAAAGTGTCCATGAAAGATTGAGTTTTAAAATGGTTTTATTCTCTTTTGATAATGATTTTGTGTAATCTGATAGATTCATAATGTGCTTATAATCTTCAACAACAGTTTCTGGTGAAGTTTTCATAACTGCAACCTTAGACATTGTTTCACCTCTCTTTTATTTTGTAGTTCCTTTAATAATTCTTTTTTTAAAGATGAAATATACAAGGAATCCTAAAATCGTCCCATACCAGAGTGTTCCAGATCTTATTATCAATGCCACACCCACAGATGTTGCAGCTCCTATCCCAAAATATTGCAGTAATCCAGAAAATGTTACTTCTGCAACTCCAATACCTCCCGGGATCATGCTCACTGCCCCTGCTAACGATGCAAAGCTGAATACAAATGTGGACATTAAAACACTTATGGATTCTCCAAATCCAATAATTATAAAATATAAGGCTAAACATTCAAAAAACCATGCAAACGCACTTAAAAATGACATGGTGAATATATTTTCAGGGCCCATCAATTTTTCAAAAGTTAAATGCATTCTTTTAATGTCTTTAGAATATTTACTTGCTCTTACCTCAAGGATACTTATAATTTTACCGGAAATCTTTTTTGACTTTATGGAGGCAAAAAATCCGGTAAATAAAAGTATCAAAATGATCAGGATATAGGATCCTTCTTTATAATACAGAATTCCAAGTGTTGAGAGTATAATCAGGCCAGTTAAATCTGTAAGCCTATCTACAATTACAACCGGGACAGTTTTACTTAAACTCTCCCCATTCATGTCTTTTATGAGCCATCCTTTCCATATTTCCCCCACTTTTGCAGGAGTTATGATCATTCCAAGACCACTTAAAAACACGAATAGATTATCTTTCAAATTTAGATGGATATCTACACTTTTAAGGAAATAGTTCCACTTCAAAAACCGGATAAAATAGGCTGTTGTAGTTAAAATTATCATTACAATAAAAAATATCCAGTTAAAGTGCTGGATAGCAGATAATAGATTATCCAAATCTGCGTATACTGCCATTATTAAATAAACAGCCACTGCAAAAAGAATAATCAGCCAGAATTTATTTTTTATCAATCTTTTCCACCGTAGTTAAATTAAAAATATTTTCTACTCATTTTTACAATCTTTGTTAATACATGGTTTAAAGGGGTTGATCTTTTTCCAAACACCTTTAAATTGTTCTTTAAAATTGATTTTCTAACATCTTCAGTCTCTGTAATTATTCCTGCATTCCCAATTTCATTTGCAAAATGAGCGTCACTCCCTCCTGTAATTCCTAAATGATTAATTTTTGCAAATTCACAAGCTTTTTGATTGTATTTATCATGAACACACCGGGAATTGAATACTTCTATACTATTTATGTTACCAGTGTCTTTTTTTTCTATATGGAATGTGGATCTCCTCATTACATCAAAAGGATGGGGGACAACAACTATGCCTTCTTGAGATTTTATTTCATCTATAACTTCATGAAAATGATTTGATTTTATTTCTTCAGATAAATATAATCCTATTACCTCCCCTTTAGATGTGGATACTTCTGAACCGATTATAACCTTAAAATTTTCGTCTTCATATTTTTTTGTCTCTAAGCCCCCTTTAATGGTGTCGTGATCTGTAACTGCAATTCCAGAAAGGCCTCTTTTTTGTGCAATTTTAACTATTTTTTCTGGACTTAGAAATCCATCAGATGAATATTTTGAGTGTACATGAAGGTCGTATTTCATGATTAAACCCCTAAAATTGTTTGGGCCCCTGGAAAATTAATTCATTATTCTTTATCTTATTAGTTTTTATGTCTGAATAGTATATCTTCTTACCATCAGATAGATTAATAGTTTTTACATTTATCTGGGAGGTAATTTGTGGGAAATAGATTGATTTATCGCTTATTATCCATATAATTTTTTCAGTTGAATTATCCAGTGGAATTTTAAATGTATTAGAATCTGCCCATTTACTGGTATGATTTTTACCATACCATGGAGATGTTATAAAGTTTTCAGCCTCTATTAAGTAATAAATTCTGTAATCTGGCAGATAATACATGGCTTTACGCCAGTTAAAACCTTCATTTCCCCTGTTTATTTCCCCCATAATGATAAGAGTATTGTTGGAACTGGTTCCTGGAACTTTGGATATAGCATCAAGATAAGCATGGGTACTGTGGTCGTTTGAATTTATTTTTCCACTACCATACATGAATGAAGTATCAATTCCCCATATTATCCTTTCATAAGGATTCAAACTGCTGATTGGGGTTTCCCATAGCCTTTCTTCATCTATGTTATATGGAAACAAGAAAAATACAGAGTTAAATATTATAGTAGCTGTAAGAACTATGCGGATCCATTTTTTAAGAGAAAATACCGGGTATTTTATATTTAAACATCTGCAAAGCTCATTTGCAAAATACGCTAAAATAATAGTTAAAATAGGAACGAATACAAGAATATAACCGGGCTTGGCTATGTGAATCAGCACATAAACAAGGGACGCAGGCAATATCCATAAAGTAACAAATATTACTTTTGGATTTTTGATATTAAGCCTAAATAAGTGTATTGGACCAGTACCACGATATTTATTGAATAATGCTAAAATAAACAATCCTGTAAAGGTTAAACCAATTCCTGTCCATGCAAAAAATGCCCCAATAGCTGAAAGCCTATTAATAAGGGTTGATCCAAAGAGGAGGGACGATCTGGGGAAACACATTTTGTATAATGTGGCTGATGCCTGGGAATACTGTTCATAACCCCCTGAAAATAGAATTGTAGGAATAAACCAGACTAAAACAGAAGGTATAAGCACTAATAATGCCTTTATAAATCTTACAGGCTCTCTATTATTGTAAAAAAGACAGAATAACCATAAAGGAAACATAAATACTACTATATCCTGCCTGAACCCTCCTGCAAGGCCCAAAGCTAATACTGAAGGATAAAAATACTTTTCTTTTCCTTTAAACACACTATAAGATAAAAATGCGATTAGAGAAGCAAAAAATGCTTCACTTGGATAAATCGTGGCTATTTCTCCATAATACCAGAACAGGGGGTTAAAAACAAGTAATAGGGAAGATATTATAGCAATCTGCCTTGAAAACATTTCCTTAGCGAGGAAATAAATTAATACGAGAGTTAGAATACTAAACAGGATACTGATAAATATCATGGTAGTGTTAGGGTCGTTAAAAATTGTGTTAAGCCATTTTCCAAGTCCTACATAAAATATATATCCTGGAGGGTGGGGTTGATGGTTTAAAATATTAAAATTTTCAAATCCTAAGGCGTAATTTACAGAATCCCACTCATAAAGATACTTACTAACGAATGGAATCCTTGTAATCACTATTAAAATGCTTAAAAACACTGTAATAAGTATATCTCTATTTCGTGAACTTAAGTTTAGATAAAATTTATTTAGCACTCTAAAATACTCCTAAAAACCGAAATACATAATTTCCATATAGCACAGATATGACCAGTAACACCCATAGAACCACGCTCATTAACATTCCTTTATCTTTAAATAGCATTTCAGGTTCTCCTCCAAAGTTTTCAGTATGAACAAGATATATATATCTAAAAATACCGTAAAATACAAATGGAATAGTAAGCATGATGAATATTTTACCGGTAAAGAATGTATAGAGGGAATATGACATGATTAAAGCGCTGGTAGTAATATTTATCATCTGATCAAGCATTTCTGTAGAATAACTATCTAGAATTTTTCTATGATCTCCTGATTTTTCTCCAAGTAGTACTAATTCATGTCTCCGCTTTCCAATCCCTAAAAACAATGCTAAGAGGAATGCACAGATTATAAGCCATGGAGAAATAAGTACACCCACTGCTAAACATCCAGCAACAGCCCTTATAACAAACCCTGTTGATATTATCATTATATCCACAATAATAACGTGTTTTAAAAATACTGAGTAAATCAATATCAAAAGGAAAAATGTTATTGCTGCGCCTAAAAATAGTATATTGATTAAATAGGCAATGCCCATGACTATTATAATTATTGATAGTGAAAATGCCATTGCATGTGCAGGTTTTAACTTACCAGATGCAACAGGTCTTAAACGCTTTTTAGGATGATTTCTATCCTTTTCAATATCCAGAGTGTCATTAATTAAATAAACACTGCCTGAAAGTGCACAGAAAACTGCAAATGCAGCAACTGCATCGATCCAGAGATTAAAGTTTAAGAGATTTAATGAAAATACAATCCCGATAAAAATAACCAGATTTTTGTACCACTGTCTTGGACGCATTGAAACTATCAGTTCTTTTATCATTTTATACACTCTAAATCAAGGGGATTGTAATTTAATTTAGGCATCAACTTTAAAATGTATGTTCCTTCAATTTAATAAAATCAGTGCTTATTAAAAACGAGCGTATTTCACTGTATTTTATAAAATATTAAGATAAATTAAAAAAATAAAAGGGTATATATTCTTTAGCTAAAGAACTCCCATGGCCTTATTTGTTTTTTCTATAGATTTTTGGGGATTATTTTCCATTTCAAGCATGGCCCTTATTGCGTCCACGTTTTCAGGAATAACATCTGATTCCTGGTGAATGGCCTGCATATAGTAGAGTTCTCCATGGGCAATATTCACGGATTCTTCCCAAACACCAGTTTCGAATAAATCATTTCTGGATCGGCCTAATTCTTTAGCATACTCCATAAATTCGGCTGTTGACCCCAGACCTTCACTTGCTTTAAGTAAAAGAACCCTTGGAGTTTTATTTAAGGTATCTTTTATATCATCAACACTGACCTGGGATTCAAGTTCCACCATCAAATTGTGCTGGTGCATTAATGTTGTAGGCACCAGGAGAGCCATTGTGGTAATGTCCAGACCATACATTACTGTTTGAAGGTCAGGACCGTGGTGTGAAGGCACGGTTGGAGGATTAGGGACTATAGCATTGATTGGACCTTTTTTAACCTGCCCGGGATCAGCACCCCTTCTAACCATCACTGCCCTTACCTTTTTAATTCCGCAGAGGTCATCAACTGGTTTCAAGGTTCTGCAGAGTCCGGTGGTGTTACATGATACTACTCTTGCATAATCTTTCCCGTAAGCGTCTTCATAATTTGAAAATGAGTTAAATGAAAGCCCTATATTATCGTGTTTTTCTCCACCTTGAAATACGGCTTTTAAACCTATTTTTTCGTAAATATTTTCCTTATTTTTAGCGCCAATACCTTCTGGAGTACAATCTACAACTATGTCCAGTTTTTCGAAGAGTTCTTCAGCAGTTCCAGTTACTTTAATACCTGCATCTTCAAAAGAGCTTTCCCTTTCAGGAGCACTTATGTAAAGGTCATAACCTTTATCTACAGCTATTCGGGATTCAAAATCAGGGCTTCTTTTGGTAATTCCTACAATTTTCATGTCATCCTGTGCAGAAACAGCATCTGCTACTCTTTTACCTATTGTTCCATATCCATTTATCCCCACGGATTTCATAAGATCAACTCCTTCAAATTTTTAATTTAAATTTACGATAGAATCTTATGTTTAATTTAAGATAAAATTATTCCTGTAAATAAAATTTTTACGTGATTACCTAATATTTAAAAGACGGGATAATCACAGTAGTTGCTAAAAAAGAGGATTTATGAACAGATATTCTTATCTGCAAGTTCTGCAATGATACCTTCAAGATATATCCTTGCAGATATCTCAAATAAGGCTCCAAAAGGTGTTAAAGGCTCATATTCACCAGCTACTCTTCTTTCTATGTAGTTTTTGGTTTTTGCTTTTATTCTACCTGGAATTTCAATTGCAACATCAGATATTTGGTTTAGAGGTGAACCAGTAAAAGAAGTTAATGATATAATTTTTGCACCTTTTTGCACTGCTTTTTTTGTAATGGTTAATGTTGGTTCAGTTTCCCCAGATCCAGATATTGCTATTAGAACGCTTCCTTCATCAATTTCAGGAACAATGGTCTCACTGACCACGTATACATCCCTGCGGATTCCGCTAAGTCTTGAGGCAAAAGCTTTTCCAACAAGTTCTGATTCTCCAAAACCACATATAAAAACTTTTGTAGCTTCACACAAATAATTTTCCATGAGTTTTGTAGCGTTATCATCAATTTCCATGGATTTAATGTGAGATGTTATCTCTTCAAGCACGAGCCTTAACATAAAAACACCAGTTCATTTATAATTAGTATATTCTGATATTATAAAATACTTTGGTTTAAAAACAGGAAGTGGGGTTTATCATGTTTTTTAGATAAGTAATTATAAATAGTAATGTTTATGGAAATCGGGTGTAAAATCAGCAATCATTTTTTTCTATATATTCATCTGGAAGGAGGTAATTTAACCATACCAATCCAGAAATCCTCAATAGTATGTATAACTTCCATAAACCGCTTGAAATCTATTGGTTTTGTGATAAAACAGTTAGCATGATTCCTGTAACTATTTAAAATGTCTTCTTCACTCTTTGACGTGGTTAAAATAACAACAGGGATGTACATAAAGCGTTTGTCTTGTTTAATTTCTTTAAGCACTTCACGTCCATCCTTACGGGGCAGATTTAAGTCCAGTAAGATTAAATTGGGTGTTGGAGAATCATGATATTCTCCTTCTTTATTTAGAAATTCCATTGCTTTTATGCCATCTGTAACTACATTTAAATTGTTTTTTATTTTAAAATCCTTTAAAACTTCCATAATCAGGCGTATATCTGCAGGATTATCTTCAACAAGCAGTATTTCCACAGGAATATATTTTTTATTCATTCAATTCCTCAGCTATCTTGATTTTTTGTGCTTATTTTTAAAATAAAGATGATGGTATTAAAGTTAAAATTAACATTTACCTGTAAAAAATGGTTCTCTATCTCTAACAGCCTTTAAAAACAATTTTTTAAGCTCATCATCACAATAACCTTTATGCATTGGCCCCAGGAGGTCAACTAAATTATCATTTCTAAGTAAACATGGTTTAATTTTCCCTTCAGGAGTTATTCTAATTCTGGTGCAGTTTTTACAAAATTGAGTGTTGTCCATGGGTTTAACAACTTCAATTTCCCCACCTTCTACAAAGTACTTTTTCCGGTCCTGCATAAAATGCCTTGTTTTAACTTTATCTGCTATTTTAGTGAGCTTTTGTTCAACTTTATCCATATTAAAATGGTATTCATCATAAAAGCCATTATCTGGGCAATTATCTGTTTTTAAAAGCTCTATAAGCTGTAAAATTGCTTTATTTTCTTTGCAAAACTGGAACATGTCCCATATTTCATGATGGTTAATTCCCTTCATTACTACCATATTAACCTTAACTGGATAAAGCCCTGCCTTTGAAGCTTTTTTAATTCCTTCCTTTGCATTTTTAATATAATCTCTTTTAGTTATAAAGCGGTATGTTTCAGGATTTAGAGTATCAAAACTCACATTGACACGATTCAAACCAGCAGATTTTAATTTATGGGCATATTTTCCAAGTAATGTGCCATTAGTAGTTAAAGCTACATCTTTAAATCCAATAGCTGTTATTTTCTCCACAATATCAATGATGTCATCCCTAATTAATGGTTCTCCACCAGAAAGCCTTATTTTTTGAACTCCAGTATCTGCAGCCACTTTTGCAGCTCTGCATATCTCATCTGGAGTCATTTCATAGCTTCCTGGAATTATTCCGTCGTGATGGCAGTAGAAGCATCGAACATTGCAGCGATTGGTTATTGAGATTCTAAGAGAAATTATTGGTCTTTCAAACTTATCTGACACTGTCATCTGTGTTCTGTCCCCTTGATCGTGATTTTTTTTGATAGTTATAATTGATTAGGATTTAAGGGATATATAACTTGTAGTTGGATGAAATGAAAAAAATAAAATAGCTGGAAACTTAAAGTTTCTACATTGCGTCAAGTTTCTCAGGTAAATATGTATCAACCACGTATTCAAGACCATATTTAGAAAATGACTGCTGTTCTGCCTTTTTCCCAATTTTAAGCATTTTCTTAATTTCAGTTTTCCATAATTCATCTTTATAACGTGGATCTTTAAGCAGTTCTTTAAGTCTTAAAACATCTATATCCTTTAAGGGATCGGTTGGAAGGTCATAATTAATTATATCACTTGCAGTTACTCCTAAAAACTTTGCATCAGGTGTTGCAAGGTCATGGTTAACATGTGCAAGCTTTGCACTTCCAGATATTATTACCATGGCGATATGGAATCCCCATGGGTCTCCGTCGTTACAGATATAGACAGGTAGATTAAGCTCTTCATTAACTCTTTTAAGGAACCTTCTTGTTGCCCTGGCGGCCTGACCCTTAAGTCCAACTATAAGCGTATCAAATTTGTCATATGCTTTTTCCTGAACTAATCTGTGAAACATACCCATTGTTTCTACTGCAATTACTCTCTGGACATCGTGATCTACAAATTCTACATCATCAATTGTAGGAGAAATAGTATATCCTGATTTACCTGATTTTATAGCATTAATTTCAACATCATCTTCTTTAACAACAAGATTACCATAAACAGAAGCTCCATCTTCTTCTGGCATTAAACCAAGGTCTTCTCTGGACATTCCGAGTGTAACTTCCAGGTCTTCCCCAACAATGTTTGATTCCTGCTGATCTCCAAAATCAACTTCTTCCCAACTTTCTGAAATATAATAAAGCTCCCTTAAAGTAGCTGTTTTATTTGTTTTTATAAGGTCTTTACAGAAATTAGCTGTGTAGACCATTTGAGCTATTTTTTTAATTTGCTTAACGTTACCAAGGGATCTTTTACCATATCTATCTCCAAGAACATAGTATCTCTTGGCTTCGTCGTAAACCAAATTAGAAGTACCTCTGGAAGGTACTTTAATTGAAGGAACGTTAGCACTGTTAACGTCTTCTATAATTCGTGCTCCTAACCCTTTGAGCTTGTTTATTGCGATTTCTCTTCTATTTAGCATTGATATCCCCTGATATTTTTGGTTTCCTTGTAACTTTAGCTAACACTGCATCATATTCTGGAACATCTTCTTCAGCAAGTATTGCTGCTTCTTTTAATATTAAAGGTACATATGTTTCAAATATCTTCGAACGCATCGCTTCTTCTTTAGCAGCTCTTTTTGCATTTAAATACTTCTGCAAGCTTCTTGCAATTTTCATGGTGGCCTGTCTTACTTCATTCATGATCTCCTCTTCAGGAGCAACACTCTGTTTTCCTGTGGACATGTAAGGCACATGAGTGGACACAATATTTGCAAAAACAGTTACTGGAGCATTTTCAAGGTCTTTTATTCCATAACGTTTCCAATCTATGCTTTTTAAAGCTTCAGTTATACCACAGCTTCCCTGATCAAAGGTAAGGGGAACTCTGTTTGCAAAACGCATTATCTCTGCCTTTTTCTGCTCACCTACCACCCTTCCAGATTTTCCACCGTAGGCAATCCCCGCCTCAATTACAAATGAAACTCCCCCTTTATATGTTTTGGGCTTTCTGGTGATTGTTTTTACGTATTCTGGTTCGAGTATTTCTCTCATACCTTTTTCAATCTGTTCTTCACCTATTGGAATTAACCCTGAAGTTGGAGGAGCCATGAAGTCCATTTTCTGGAACAGTTCCACAATTTGTTCAGCTTCTTCCCATTTCATATCTTTTGGACGTTTGTTAAAGTCAATTTCTGTGATTTCCTGAATTTCATCAACTCTCTTACTGGACATTCTGGAAAGTGAACTTGTAAGTAAGCTTCTAAATCTTCTCTTATCTGTGTGCTTTGCCATAAAGATTAAATCGTCTGCGGTTACTCCTTTGGGGTGTGGAAGTACTTCTTTTGGCATTGGAGGAATTTCATCTGTAGCCCGGTCAAATATATATCTGTGACCTGTTGGATCCTTGAATATGATTTTGGCGTGAGGATTTGCAATCATGGTTCTTCTGATGTATTCAAATGCTCCCTGTTCACTTAAAGAATATGAAACATCTTTAAAGTGAAGTTCCGTGCTTACACCTGTTGAATCAAGTTCTATATCTTTTCTATCCAGGATAAGACCTCTGTTTTTTTTGACATCCATCTTAAATGTCATGCCCACACCTTTAATCTTATCTCCCTGTTTATATCCTGATGTGATTTTAACAGGCATTCCTGTGGTCATTTGTGATAATAGAACACATCCACTGCAACCTAACCCTTGTTGTCCTCTTGACTGGATATTTCTGAATTTGGAACCTGCAAACATGGTACAGAATACCTTTGTAACATAGTCTTCAGGTATACCAGGCCCATTGTCTTTGTGATGTAAAATATAATGGTCTTTGTCCACTCTCCTAAGTTCTATTGTTATTTCTGGTAAAATACCTGCTTCTTCAGCAGCATCAAGGCTGTTGGTGATTAACTCGTGAAAAACTATTGTAAGCGATCTTATTTTACCTGAAAACCCCAGCATTTGCTTGTTTCTTCTGAAAAATTCAGATGCTGTAAGTTCTTTAAACTCTTCAAAGAGCTCTGATGCTTCTCTTTCTGCAGAAATTTGTTTTTCCAAAGTTGGCCTCCTTAAGTTTTATGATTAGATAGTGTATTAAAATTATAATAAAATGATGGTTATTCTTTAATCAGGATATTTTCAAATTCTTTCCTTTTTAATTCCTGTTTTTTCTTTTCTAAGAATGAATAGACACTTTTATGCCTAACACCGTCCAGTATCATTTGAACAGCTTCTTTTGCAATCTGAATTCTTTCCATATCTCCAATTAGTGCCACTGTTTTACCATATACTGAAACATCAACACCAGTCATTTCAGTGATTATTTCCTTTGTCCGCCCTTCTCTACCTATAATTCTGCCTTTCTGCCTCAATATGGCTTTTTTTGATTTACGGGTAAAATCTGATAAATTGATTATTTCAAGAATAAATTCATCATCAAGTAATTTAAGAGCAGTTTCAGGGCTAAAACCTCTTCCTATTGCTTTTACAATGTATCGAACCTTCCAAACAGCCAGTGGATCTTCCATTGTATCTCTTGGAACTATGGTGATGCTGCCAGTTTCACTATCTATATCCAGTTTTGTGCTGGTCATATTTTCAATATGTTCTTTTGTAGCACCGTTTTTTCCAATCAGGACTCCAACCCTTTCTTTTGGAATCTTAAGATATTCGGTGTTTGGCATTTTTTCACCTCACAAAATTATATTAATATATCCATTATAATATACTTTTCTATCCAGATAAACCTGTAATTTTGCTTTTAACATCTTCAAAGTTTACATGAACCTTTAGTTTTTTAAAATCTTTTATTATATTTTCTATATCTCTGTTTAAAAGCTCTTCTGAGATGGGGTGATCTCGAGTCATCCCCTGTGAAATATCGATAATCACAGGATCATCATTTTGAATTAAAATGTTGTAGCTTGAAAGATCTCCATGTACAAGACCTGCATCCTGATATAAAAGTTTCATGTAATTAATTATTTTAATTAAAAGTTTATGAGGGTCTGAAATATCAGAATATCTCATGGGAAGCGCTGCGTTACCTTCATCATCACCAATAAATTCCATTACCAGTACATTGTTTTTAGCAGCAAGTGGTTTTGGAACCCTTACCCCAGCATCAGCAGCTCTTTGAAGGTTTCTAAATTCTTTATTCACCCATGCATTAATAAGCTGTCTTTTGTTTGCTGTTTTAACATGAAACCTGGGGTCTCCCTGTATGTAAGTCTGCATTTTTTTAAAATCAGATGTTGTAACTCTATATATTTTCACTGCTACAAAATTATCATCTTTATCAGCACCTTTAAATACATTGGCCTCTTTTCCAGTACTTATTGCACCATTTAGACTATGAATATTACCAGTATTTGTAAGTTTGTAAAGTGTTTTAAGAGTTATTGCGTCAAATACCTCGCTTCCAACTCTTCTATCTTCCACACTTTTAATCCTTTTTTCAGATAATATTTTCTGTAAAATATCATCTGCTTTTGATATTTTTGAACACATTTAACTCCCAGCATGGGTTTGATTAATTGAGACTAAAACTAAAAAGTAGTAATATTTTATATTAAATCAATATGATGACTTAAAATTATTTAAAGGATTATAAATCAAGATAACCCCTACGTTCAAGCCAGTTTGCTTCTGTTCTTGTATATCTCCATATAACATCTGCTTTTTCATCGCTTTGAAACTCCCATGGCTTTACAAGAACAACATCCCCTTCTCTAATCCATATTCTTTTTTTCATTTTTCCGGGAATTCTGGAAAGTCTTGTTTTTCCATCAGCACATCTGACTTTCACTTTACCATGACCTAAAATTTGCTCAACTACACCGGGTATTTCTCCCTTTCTGGGGGATCTTACCCTTCTAATCGGTTGTGTGTCCTGTCCATGTCCTCTACTCAAATACTCTCCTCCTTCAGTTAAAAAAATTTCATGATATTGTCATTATATAAAAATAAGATGAACAATTATATAAATACTGATAATTCTGGCTTTTTTTGACAAATCCAGCAATTTCGTAGTAAAATAATCATCTAATTTATATAATAAAATATATGTTCACCATAATATATAAAAGAGTCTACTAAAATTATTAAAATAATTTTTATTTTTGCTCTTTACTTTAATCGAATTTTAGAAATTCTAAGTAGTTTAATTATATTAAAAACAAGAAAATAAAATTAATTGAAAAAAATGGATATCAAACCAATTATAAGATAAAATAAGTGATTTAAATGGGAACAGAATTTTTAAAAATAACTGATTCAAAAGATGTGCAGGACTTAATAAAAAAAATTCCATTTAAAAGGAAAATTGAGAAAATATCACTGGAAAAAGCCCACAGAAGAGTTCTTGCAGAGGATGTATATTCTGCTATTGATCTTCCGCCATTTAATAGGGTTTCAAGGGATGGTTACGCTGTTAAATCAGAGGATACATTCGGTGCTTCTGAGGACGAACCTGTGGTTTTGAAAGTTGTAGAAACAGTAAAGGCTGGTGAAGCTGCAAAAGGAAAGGTTGAAAAAGGAACCTGTATTGAGGTTAACACAGGAGCGCCAATGCCTGAAGGCGCTGATGGAGTAATAATGGTTGAATTTACAGAAAATAAGAATGGGAATGTTTATATCTATAGGAGCGTTACAATGGGCCAGCATGTTGCACCTAAAGGCTCAGATATCACTAAAGGAAATCTTCTTTTAAAAACAGGTACTTTACTAACTCATGATAAAATAGGGGTTTTAGCTGCAGTTGGAATTGGAAAAATTGAAGTTTTTAAAAAACCAGCTATTGCTGTAATTTCTACAGGTAATGAGATTATTGGATATGATAAAGAGCTGAAATACGGCAAAATATATGATATAAACTCCTATACAATTGTAAACGCTGTAAAATCATGTGGATGCACTCCTGTATATTCTGGCGTGGCTCGTGATGATTATGAAGACTTAAAAAATACAATAGAAAAAACTACAGATGCTGATATTATAATCACCTCTGGGGGGACATCTGCAGGGACAGGAGACGTTCTTAAAACAGTTTTAGATGATATTGGTGAAGTACTGGTACATGGTATTGCAGTTAAACCAGGTAAACCTACAATAGTTGGAATGATTGGAGATAAGCCCATTTTTGGACTTCCAGGGTATCCTGCAGCAGCACTAATTGTTTTCCATGTTTTTGTAGCCCCATATTTGCGGGAAATTGCTTCAAGAAGGATTTCCAGTAAATCTGATGTATTAAAACTTAAAATAGGGCGGAGGTATCATTCATCGAAGGGAAGACATCAATATGTTCTTGTTAAAATTGAAGGAGAACGTGCACACCCAATTTTAAAAGATTCTGGGGCTATAACTGCAATTGCAGAGGCTGATGGTTATTTTGAAATTCCTAAAAACATGGAGATGGTTGTGGAAGGGACAGAAATTGAAGTGGTGCTTTTAGAAAGCTACTGAATATATTTCTGCTTCATAAAGTAGCTTTAAAACTTTTAAAGCATTATAACCTATTTAAGCTCTTCACTTTGATTTAAATAATGATAAAATAGATCATTTCCCCATTTAACTCCTTTTTCACATTCACTGATTAAATAAAACCTGTTATCGTTGTATACATTCACATGAGGCAAATTTAGGAATATGGAATTATCTAAAACAATTAAATTTAACTTTAAATCTTTATTATATTGCCATAATCTGATGTTTTTAAATGATTTACCGGGATTTTCATTTTTTATTCTTAAAACTTCACTTAGGAAATGTTCGGTTGAAATAAGATTTAAACTCTTTTTTACATCGAATATTGTTTCTAATAATATTTTTTCGTTAGTTGAATCGTTATAAATCCATTTTACACTTTTTGATTTAATCATCGACTTTTTAAATACATCAAATCTTGATTTTTGTTTTAAAACTTCAATATCTCCTAAGCATTCTAATTTATTGATTAAGTCTTCAGGAATGCTATTTATTTCATGATTCAACCAGTATCCTTTGTTTTTTTTAACCATGCAAGCAGTATTAATCATGCCCGTAATGTTTAATGCAATAATTTCTCCAGTTTGTGATAGTGAATAGTCTTGAAACTCTTTTTTTACAATTTTTTTCTTCTCTAACTGTTTCATATTGTGTAGAATTGTAGAAGAAGTGACATTGATGTCTATTTTTAGATTAGATAAATTTTTCTGCTGGCCTTTTAAGGCAATGATGATCTTCGCTTTAACATCGGAACCTGTAATGAACTTTAGATCATCCTTTATTCCTTCATAGGCCATGAAAATATTTTCTAAATCCATTTATCCACCATTTAATTGATATTAAACCCCAAAACATTTTTAAAAGCGTTTTTGCAACGCTGCAGATCACTTATTTAAAAAACTGCATAAATCATCTATATTGGTGAAAATAGTCTTATTTTTCAGTTCTGTAACTTCAGGGCGAATAACCATCACTACATCAATACCTGAGTCCAGAGCAGCATTAATTTTGGAGACTGTACCTCCAGTTTTTCCGCTTTCTTTAGTTATAATTACAGAAATATTGTATTCTTCTATTAAGGCTTTGTTGAAGCTTTTTGAAAATGTGCCATGCATTGCAATTATATTTTTCTGTTTTAATCCCAGATCAAGGCATTTTTGAATTGAATCAGGAGATGGAAGTACTCTTGCAAAAACCCGGTCATTTTCCACCATTTCAGTAATGTGATTCAGAGTTGAAACCCCTGCAAGGTGAAGGACTCTGCTGTTTTTTTCTGTTATTTCCAAAACCTTTAAAGTCGCCTCTTCAAATGAAAATACCTTATGAATAAGGCTATCTTCAACCAAATTTTCTTCTGGCCTTTCAAACCTTATATATTTAATTCCGGCAGCTTTTGATGCGTTTACAGCATTTTTAGTTGCAGCGGCAGCAAAAGGATGGGTTGCATCAACCAGGACTTTAATTTCTTCTGTTTTTATCAGATCTGTTAGATCTTTTTCATCTAATCTACCAGAGAGAACTTCATCTGCTCCGGCTGTTTTTGCTATTTCTGCTCCGTATTTTGTGGTGGTTGTGGCCAGCACTTTAAATTTTCCAGCTGATTTAAGTTTTTTAATGATATTTGTAGCATCTTTAGTACCGGCCATTACCATTATATTCATTTTATGAACCTCTCAGCCACCCAATCGCTGATAAGGATTGTGGATGAAACTGCAAGAATCAATATCCAGTCGATTAGAGATATGGGAACTGTTCTAAAGATCCCTTCGAAGAATGGGATATAAATAATGCATAGTTGCAGTAGGAGCGATGTTCCAATTGCTATAATCAGGAATTTGTTTGAAAATCCTCTCTCTGATCTGCAGTTAAATACATTGAATATCTGGAACATTACAAAGGTAGTGAATGCAATTGTGGTTGCCTTTAAATCACCAACTCCAATACTGAGTTCATATAAATAAAGTGCAAGCGTACCCACAGTCATTACTATTCCTGCAATAACCATCTTTAGAAGATTCTTCCGGGGGATTATTTCTTCTTTATGAGGGGGACGTTCCATAACATTTTTTTCAGGTAGTTCAACTCCCAATGCCTGCGCCGGAGGACCGTCCATAATAATGTTTATCCATAGAACCTGAATGGGGTTAAAAGGGACAGGAAGGCCCATGATGGAGGAAGATGTGATGGTGAGTATGGCACCAATGTTAGTTGAAAGCTGGAATCTAACAAATCTTCTGATATTATCAAATATGGTACGTCCTTCTTTAACTGCCCTAACAATTGTAGCAAAGTTATCATCCTGTAAAAGCATGTCTGATGATTCTTTAGCCACATCAGTACCGCTACCCATGGCAACTCCAATAGCTGCTTTTTTTAGGGCTGGCGCGTCATTTACACCGTCTCCAGTCATTGCAGTAACGTCGCCTTTATCTTTGAGTGCCTCTACAATTCTAACCTTTTGTTCTGGAAAAACCCGAGCATAAACCTGAACATCTTCTACGATGCTTTCAAATTCTGCATCAGTAAGCCTGTCCATTTCAGACCCTGTAATCACTTTTCCATCGGTGAGTATTCCAATTTCTCTTGCAACGGCTGCTGCAGTTTCTTTATGATCTCCCGTGATCATCGCCACCTTAATCCCTGCTTTAATACATGTTTTAACTGCTTTTTTCGCTTCGGCTCTTGGAGGATCCATCATCCCAACTAAGCCAACAAAGACAAGGTCTTTTTCTAATTCGTCTTTGTGAATTGTATCAAACTTGCTTTCATCGTGTGGGATTTTTTTGTATGCAAGGGCAAGAACACGAAGCGCTTTACTGGTCATATTTTTTAGATCAGATAATACAGCTTCTCTATCCTGTTTTGTAATTTTCTGGACTCTTTCATCCTTTTCAATCCATGAGCATTTGTTTAAAACTATTTCAGGAGCTCCTTTAACCAGAACATATTTTTCTCCACCTATTTCGTTTACAGTGGTCATCCGTTTCCTGACACTGTCCAGAGGAATCTCGTAAATCCTTGGATATTTCTTTTCAAGCTCTGATTTTAAGTAACCATTCTTTTCAGCGAAAGCTAAAACTGCTACGTCTGTAGGGTCTCCTATAGCCTTTCCCTCGTTTAAACTGGCATTATTACACAGGGCACATATTTCAAATGCTCTTTCAGGGGCAGTTATATTGGTTTCCCTTACAGTCATTTTGTTTTCAGTAAGAGTACCTGTTTTATCTGTACATATGATATTACATGAACCTAAAGTTTCCACTGCAAGGAGCTTTCTAACAATTGCATTGCATCTGGCCATTCTCTGCATTCCAAGGGCAAGTGTTAATGTTAAAATTGCTGGAAGTCCTTCAGGGACGGCAGCAACTGCTAAAGAAATTGCAGTAAGGAAGGTTTCCACAAGAGGAATGCCCTGCAAGTACTGTAATACAAATACCATTGAACACACACCAACTGCAAGGATCCCTAAATTTTTCCCCAGTGTTGATATTTTTTGATGTAAAGGTGTTTTTTCCTCTTTTTCCTGTATCATTTCAGCTATTTTACCGATTGCAGTGTCCATACCTGTTCCTACAACAACACCTTTTCCCCTGCCTGATGTTACGCTGGTTTCCATGAAAACCATGTTACGTGTGCTCTTTTCTCCAGATTCAAGGGTGTCAGAAACCTTTTCAACAGGAAGGGATTCTCCAGTGAGTGATGATTCATCGACATTCAGGTCGGAACTTTGAATTACCCTTAAATCTGCAGGGATGTTATCTCCCTCTTCGATGGTAACAATATCTCCTGGTGTTAAATCAGGGGCAGGTATTTTTTGTTCTTTACCGTCCCTTACAACAACTGCATCATTTGAAATAAGTTCTTTGAGCTTTTCCATAGCTTTTTCTGCTCTGTATTCCTGTACAAATCCAACAACTGCATTTAATACTACTACAATGAGGATGACAACTGCATCAATTTCATCACCCACATAGTAAGCAGCTGCAGCTGCAAAAATAAGTATAACTATAAGTATTTCTTTAAACTGGCTTAAAAAAAGATTTATAGGTCCGTTTTTCTTTTTTTCGACCAGTTCATTTTTTCCATATTGAAGTGAACGTTTTTGTGCTTCGTTCGCTGTTAAACCGTTATCTGCATCTGATTTCAGTTCTTTTAAGGTTTCTTCTACACTCAGATTTTCCCATTTCATGGTAACACATCTTAATATTTGATTATGCAGGATATTATTAACTTAATTTATTTTGACATTTTATAAAAACTAACTTTTCTGTAATTTAAAAGTTTCATTTTGTTAGAACTCACAAATTCTGTGGAAAATGGTTTAATTATAAGGTCTGCTCCAACATTTTCAGCCACTTTAATAATACATAGCTGTAGTTCGGGTTGTGGTCGTATAGAATAAATAAGAGATGATCCCTTATATATTTTTAAGTCAGGATTACAGATATCATCCTGAACTATTTTATTGGAAGAAGGTTTAATATCTGTAAGGACAATATTAGCTTTAAGGTTTTTCTGGAGAATAGAGCCAACTTTATCAAATTTTCCAGCACCAACCTCAACTATCCTATCAGCATCTGCATAATTATCGATGATGTATTGAGCAAAATCTTTCCACATTTCTATCACGGGGAATTCATGATAATAAGAGAGTTTAAGCGTCCAGATATTAAAAGAGTTCTTGAAATAGAAACAGATTCTTTTAAAGATCCTTATCCTCCCCATATTCTTATAGACATTTACAATCTTGGAGCAGGATTTTTGGTAGCACAGCACTATAATATTATTGTGGGATATATTATATTTTGGATCAGATATGAAGATGAAGGACATATAATTTCTCTTGCTGTAGATAAAAAATACAGAAAAAAAGGTGTAGGGAAAAAACTGGTTGATCATGCAATTACCATCTTTAAGAAATGTAATGTAAAAGAAATAAAACTGGAGGTAAGGATTGGAAACAGGGATGCAAGGAAATTTTACAGGAAAATAGGCTTTGAAGAAAAGGAGATCCTTAAAGATTATTATGAGGATGGGGAAGATGCTGTCATCATGAAAAATGAACTGGGGGAAACTTAACAATTTCACTTAAATATATAAATACCTGTAAATCAAATGATTTAATAGGAACAATTTTTGTTTAAGATAATTACTGCTTATAATATTTTACTGACATATTTAAGGAAAGATTACAGTTAATACGGTGATTAAATGGTAAATGAAGCAAAATTAGCTTTAGAAGACGGGACAATTCTATATGGAAAAAGTTTCGGCTTTGAAACTACAAAAACAGGGGAAGTAGTTTTTGCAACAGGTATGACCGGGTATGTGGAGTCACTTACAGATCCTTCATACAAGGGCCAGTTATTGATGAATACTTACCCCCTGCAAGGAAACTATGGAATATCTAAAAAATGGTTCCAATCAGATAGAATAAAGGCAGAAGGATTCATTGTAAGGGAAGAAAATCATCATCCATCACATCTAAAGTCCACAAAGACTCTTTCAGATTTTCTGGAAGAATATGAAATTCCAGGAATCAGTGAAGTGGATACACGGGCACTGACCATTAAAATTAGAGAACATGGAACAATGAAAGGAGCTCTCTCTACAGAAGAAATAGATGATGCAGAATTACTGGAACTTGCTAAAACTCAGCCAGGCATAGAAGAAATAGATCTCGTAGATCAGGTATGTGTAAAAGAACCCCGAATATTGGGGGAAGACTTTAAAAAAAGAGTGGCCATAGTTGACTGTGGCATAAAAAACAACAGTATAAATGCATTGCTTAGGCGAGAAACTGGTGTCGTTGTTTTACCTTACAAAATGGATTACAGGGAAATTCTTGATTACGACCCTGAGGGTATACTTGTATCCAGCGGTCCTGGAAATCCTGAAAGGGTAAAAGAAGCTATTCAAAACGTGAAAAAGCTCTCAGAAAGACTTCCAATGTTTGGAATATGCCTGGGTCAGCAGATAATAGGTCTTGCATTTGGAGCTAAGATCTATAAGATGAAATTTGGACATAGGGGTGTAAATCAACCCATAAAAGACCTCAGGAATGATAAAGTATCTATAACATCTCAAAACCATGGATTCAGCATTGATCCATCATCAGTTGATGAAACACCGCTGAAGATGACTCAGATAAACCTTAACGACGGAACTCCAGAAGGAATTGAACACAGAGAACTTCCTGTTTCAAGTGTTCAGTATCACCCTGAAGCAGGTCCAGGGCCTCACGATACTGATTATGTATTTGATAGGTTCCTTAAGGTAATAAATGAGTATTAAATTAAAGGTTCTGCAAAAACTCGAGCGAAGATAAATGGCTCATGGATTTAAACTCTCAAAATAAAGTACAAAAGGGGGTATATGGTGCCTAAAAATAAAACAATAAAAAAAGTTCTTATCATTGGATCAGGGCCAATTCAAATAGGCCAGGCTGCTGAATTTGATTATTCTGGCTCTCAAGCATGTAAATCATTAAAAGAATTAGGATATGAAATAGTTCTTGTAAATTCCAACCCTGCAACAATAATGACAGACCCGGAGATGGCAGATGAAATATATATCGAACCGCTTACTTTTGAGGTCGTTGAAAAGATTATTGAAAAAGAAAAGCCTGATGCAATACTCCCCACCCTTGGAGGACAAACTGCATTAAATCTGGCAGTTGAAATGGCAAATAAAGGGATTCTTGACAAACACAATGTTGAATTAATTGGCGCTAAATTAGATGCTATCAATAAAGCCGAGGATAGGGAGCTTTTTAAAGAAGCATGCCAAAAAGTTGGAATAAGTGTCTTAAAGAGTGAAGTTGCCTATACCCTGGAAGAATCCATAAACATTGCAGAAAAATTAGGGTACCCTGTGGTAATTAGGCCTGCATTTACATTAGGAGGAACTGGAGGCGGCATAGCCTTCAACCTTGAGGAGCTAAAAAAAATAGCTTCAAAAGGATTGGAGTACAGCCTTACAAACCAGGTATTGATAGAAGAAAGTATAATTGGCTGGAAGGAGTATGAATATGAGGTGATCAGGGATTTAAACGACAATGTAATTATAGTCTGCACTATTGAAAATATGGATCCTATGGGGATACATACAGGAGATAGTATTACAGTAGCCCCTACCCAAACACTCAGTGATGAAGAATACCAGCTATTAAGGGATTATTCTATAAAAATCATCAGGGAAATTGGAGTTGAAACCGGTGGGAGTAATATTCAGTTTGCAATTAACCCTGAAAATAGGAGAGTTGTGGCTATTGAAATGAACCCAAGGGTAAGCAGGAGTTCTGCACTTGCAAGTAAGGCAACTGGTTATCCTATTGCAAAGGTTGCAGCAAAACTGGCTGTTGGTTTAACTCTTGATGAAATTAAAAACGAAATAACAGGAACTTCTGCAGCATTTGAGCCTACAATAGATTATGTGGTTGTAAAGATTCCAAGATGGGATTTTGATAAATTTCTTGGCGTGGATAATACATTAACAACCCAGATGAAAAGTGTTGGGGAAGTTATGGCCATGGGCAGAACCTTTGAAGAAGCATTTTTAAAGGCACTTAGAAGCCTGGACCTTCATGATATCAAATACCAGTTCGATGAAAGAAGGTTAGATCATAGAAACCCAAAAGGAGGAATAAGCAGAGTATATGATATATTTGAGATTTTAAAAATGAAAGATATAGACGAAGCTCATAAAATAACTAAAATAGATCCCTGGTTTTTGAATAAAATGAAAAATATAGTGGATCTCTGGGACTCCATAAGTGATAATACTGATGATCCTGATACACTCCTAAAATTGAAAAAGTATGGAATATCTGATAAGACAATAGCCAGTATTTGGGGAAAATCTGAAAAAGAAATAAGAGATCTAAGGAAAAAGCAGGACATAACTCCAAAATATAAAATGGTAGATACATGCGGTGCAGAATTTGAAGCAAAAACACCGTACTACTATTCAACATATAATGATGATAAAGATGAAGTAGAGAGCACAGACGATATAAACGGTGCGAAAAAAATTATAGTGCTGGGCTCAGGGCCTAATAGAATAGGTCAGGGTATAGAATTTGATTATTCATGTGTCCATACAATAAAATCTCTAAAAGAAGAGGGTTTTGAAACCATAATGGTAAATTGCAACCCTGAAACAGTCAGTACTGATTTTGATTTGGCAGATAGGCTTTACTTTGAGCCGCTGTATCTTGAGGATGTATTAAATATAATTGAAAAAGAAAATCCCTACGGTGTTATAGTTCAGGTTGGAGGACAAACACCTATAAATCTTGCTGTGCCGCTTGGAAGTGAAGGTGTTAGAATACTGGGTACATCTCATGAGAGTATAGACCGTGCAGAGGATCGTGGGAGATTCACAGAGGTCTTAGAGAAGCTTGAAATACCCCAGGCACCATATGGCACTGCAAAATCTTTCGAAGATGCAAAGGAAATTGCAAAAAGAATCGGATTTCCTGTGCTTGTAAGACCCTCCTATGTTCTTGGTGGAAGAGCCATGGAGATTGTCTATGATAAGACTGAACTTGAAGATTATATGAGCGAAGCAGTGAGGGTTTCTCCAAAGCATCCCATACTTGTGGATAAATTCCTTGAAGATGCAGTTGAATTGGATGTTGATGCGCTCTGTGATGGGGAAGATGTATTCATTGGAGGAATAATGGAACATATAGAAGAGGCAGGAGTGCATTCTGGAGATTCTGCATGTGTTATACCACCACAAACAATTACTGAATCAGTTATAGATAAAATTAAAGAGTATACAAGAAAACTCGCCCTTGAACTCAACGTTGTGGGGTTAATTAATATCCAGTATGCTGTAAAAACCGATGGAGAGCCAGAAGTCTATATTTTAGAGGCAAATCCTCGTTCAAGTCGTACAGTGCCCTTTGTAAGTAAAGCTACTGGAATTCCTCTTGCAAAGATCGCAGCTAAACTGATGATAGGCTATAAACTTAAAAGTTTAGGGCTAAATGATGAAATTAGTATTGATCATGTGGCTGTTAAAGAGTCAGTATTTCCATTTATTAAACTTCCAGGGGCTGATGCAATATTAGGGCCAGAAATGAAGTCAACCGGAGAAAGTATGGGAATTGATGAAAATTTTGAAGTATCATACTACAAATCTCAGCTTTCAGCCAATATGAAGCTTCCAACAAAGGGGAAAATATTCATAAGCGTTAAGGATGCAGATAAAAATAAAATCAGTGATATCTGCAAAAAAGCTCAAGAACTTGGATTTGAACTTATGGCAACAAGAGGAACTGCAAGAGCGGTTGAAGGTCACGTAAAAATTGAAAAAATTAAGAAAATCAGTCAAGGCTCTCCGAATATAAAGGAAGCAATCTTAAATGGTGAGGTAGACCTTATAATAAATACTCCTTCGGGTAAGCAGTCTACAGATGATGGCTACTTTATAAGAAGAACTGCAATTGAACTGGGAATACCCTATGTTACAACGCTTGTAGGGGCCCGTGCAGCCCTTAATGCCATTGAAAAAGTGAAAGATGGTGAAATTGGAGTAAAATCATTGAATGAGTATCATAATCCATAAATTCCTTTAAAAAGACTACGCTATCAAAATCTTTATTAATGGTTCTGGAAAGCTGCTTTACTTATCCATACCATCTATCTTCAAAGGAAATGCCATTACTCCTTTTACATTTTGGAAGTAAGAGGCAGAAGACTGTGAGGATCCAATGGCCAGAACATTAGATCTAATTTCTGATTGTGAAAGCTAAAATTTAATTTTTGAACATGTTCAAGGTGAGAACATTAAGTTTTTATAACATAACAATTGTTATATAATGTAGTGATTAGAGTTTACATGTTAGCAAAATGATGAAAAGTAGCAGAAATTGTATATGGACACGAAGTACCTGGGGAACAGAAAATTACTGTTTCTGTATAATGGAAACTCACTGCTACACGATGCACTGCGACTTAAGGGTATCGAATAAATATTTGCATAAAAGTAAATTTAAAAGCCCATTAAAAACAAAAATAAGAATGAATTAAAGTTAGTGGTTGGAAACAGGATGTTTTATAACTCAAACAGGGGATAAACGTGAAATACGATTTTGACCAGGTATGTGATAGGAAAAAGACAGATTGCTACAAATGGGATCTGGTTCAGTCAATATTTGGACGTGAAGATGTGATTCCAATGTGGGTGGCTGACATGGACTTTCCAGTTGCCCAACCCATAGTAGAAGCGCTTAAAAAACGTGCAGAACATCCATTTTATGGTTACACTCACCCTGGCCCCAGTGTGATAGATTCTGTGGTGGAGCGCATGCAAAGAAAATTTAATTGGGAGATTGAGCCCGAATGGGTGGTTTTTACACCAGGAGTAGTCCCGGCACTGCACACTGCCATCCGTTCCTTGACTCATCCTGGAGACGAGGTTATACTTCAAGAACCTGCTTATCATCCCTTCTTTCCAGTGATTAAGGGTAGTGGTTGTCAAATAGTAGATAATAATCTTAAATTAATTAACGGCCGATATGAAATGGACTATAAAGGACTAGAACAGAAATTCAGTCCTAAAACAGGACGTTTACGGGGCCATGGGCGTATAAAGGCCATTTTATTCTGTAATCCTCACAATCCGGTGGGGCGCCTATGGAAAAGGGATGAAATAATCAGAATGGGAGAGATCATCATTGAAAATGGTGCGGCGGTTATTTCCGATGAAATACATTGTGAACTACTCTTTAAAGGTCATAAGCATACACCTTTTGCTTCTATATCCCAAGAATTTGAACAGAATTCCATAGTATGCATGTCACCGAGCAAAACATTCAATCTGCCTGGTTTGGGGATATCTTCCATTATCATTCCCAATAAAAAGCTCCGTAAAGAATTTTTAAGTATACAATCAGGTATTGTGCCTGATCCTAACCTTTTTGGTTATACTGCCCTGGAAGCAGCTTATAGAGAGGGAGATGAATGGCTGGAACAGGTTCTGGATTATTTACAGGGAAATCTGGATTTTCTAATTGAGTATTTTCAGAAGAAAATTCCAGATATAAAAGTCATTCAACCACAGGGAACGTATCTTATCTGGCTGGATTGCCGTGAGTTAGGTATGGATAAATTGACCCTGGGGAGTTTTATGCAGGATAAAGCAAGGGTAGGATTAGAGGACGGATTTATTTTTGGAGAAGCAGGCAGTGGTTTTGTGAGAATGAATATTGCATGTCCCCGATCTATTCTGGAAGAAGCTCTGGGAAGAATTGAGAGAGCAGTGAATGAATTATCGTTATAGATTCTCTCGGTTCCCATATAGCTTTAAAAATTAATAAAATAAATTTTATTTTCTATTCTAATACATTTAAACAGATTTTTGATGCACAGTGCTTTTTCCCCCAGCCATGAAGAGCATCTAAAATAGGTATAACCGACTGACCTTTTTTAGTTAATGAGTACTCCACTTTGGGAGGCACTTCTGGATAAACTTTCCTATTCACTAAATTGTCTCCTTCTAATTCACGAAGCTGTTTTGTAAGCATTCGCTGAGTTATAGTAGGTAATTTTTTGTTTATCTCATTAAATCTTAATTTTCCATCTTTTAATGCCCATAAGATGAGAGGTTTCCATTTTCCACCTATTTCACTTATGGCTTCTCCTACAGGGCAACAGTATTCTTTTTCTGTAATTTAAATCACCTTGAAATTTTAGTTATGATATTCAGTATACAATGATATAGTATATAACTTATTTGTTTGTACTTGATTTAAGTATAATCAGTATTATTTATATAGTATAGGCTAATTGGGGGTGATTAAACGCAAATACGGCTTGATTTACAACATTTTTGCTGTGGCCCAAAGGGCTGTCAGATTGAAATAGGATATGGTGAGGTGATGGACGTAGAGGATTAAAGAGTTTTAAATTAATTTTTTATTAAGTTTATAACAATTGTTATAAAATATTGGGAATAGGAGGCGATATAAATGGGAGCGGAAATGGTAATGAATTAAAAGTAGGATTTTATTTAAGTGGAGTGATTTTCCTGTTTGGAATATCATTATTAGAACTGGGAGTCATTGGTGGAGGTTTCACACGTGAAAATAAGATGCAATCACACTTTATTCTGTTAATTGGGTTTTTAGTGGTTGCACATACTGCAATGATTTTTGGTATGGCAAGTCCATAACCATTTTATTTTTTATAACTTTGTTATATAACGATCGTTAAGTATTTATATTAAGGGCACCATATGAAATGACTATAACGATCGTTATAATTTGGTATCAGGCCATTTAGTAAAAGGTATCACCTAACAATTGTTATGTAGCGATGGTTATTAATTAATTTGATTGGCTAAGTAAGGGCTGCAGCGGCTCTAAAAAGAAATAAAAATAGGAGGAGACATCAAATGTCAGATCTTGACTCATTTGAAAATGAACTGATTGATTTAAGAAAAAATACTTGCCCCAATCGGGAACAACGTGCCAATGGTACAAATGTGTTCTATGGTAAAGCAACACAGCTAATAGAAGACGCTAAAGCCGGAAGAACAAAGTGCCATGATAGGAAGTTACAGCAAACCTCTGGTTGCGTTTTAAACTTTTATTTAACTGTAAGAGTATCAACAATACGTGATGCTGCAGTTATATATCATGGACCTTTAGGTTGCTCATCATCATCTTTAGGATACAGAGAAATCTTTAGATCAGTACCCACTGAACTTGGACGACCTGCTAACTTTGAACTGAACTGGATAACAACCAATCTCCAGCAGGAAGATGTTGTTTATGGTGCAGGCGAAAAGCTGAAGAATGCAATATTTGAAGCACAAAAAAGGTATGATCCAAAGGCAATATTTATCTTAACAACCTGTACTTCCGGTATTATTGGTGAGGACATAGAAGGTGCCGTTGCTGAAGTGCAGCCAGATGTTAAAGCAAAAATTGTTCCTGTACACTGTGAAGGAGTAAGATCAAGACTTGTACAAACTGGGTACGATGCTTTCTGGCACGGAGTTTTAAAATATTTAGTTAGGGAACCAAAAGAAAAGCAAGAAGACCTTGTAAATGTTGCAAGTATGCTTTCATACACCTGGCAGGACAGACTGGAGATTAAAAGACTCCTTGAAAAAGTAGGTTTACGTGTAAATTTCGTTCCGGAATTTGCGTCAGTAGAACAGTTTGAACAGCTTTCAGAAGCTGCAGTAACCGCTCCTTTATGCCCAACATATACAGATTACATATCAAAAGGGCTTAAACAGGAATACGGAGTTCCATATTTCCTTTATCCATCACCTGTTGGAATAAAAAACACTGATGGATGGCTCCGCCAGATTGGTAAATACACAGGTAAAGAAGAGGAAATAGAGGCGTTAATTGAAGAAGAACACGAAACATGGGTTCCAAGATTAGAAGCGATTAGAGAAGAACTTCTAAATTTCAAAGGAAATGGTGAAAGACTTGAAGTACTTGGCTCACTTGGACAGGGAAGACTTTTATCACAGATTCCATATTTCGATGAATTAGGACTTAAATCATCTGCAGCATTAACTCAGGACTTTGATAACCTCATTTTAAAGGATATAGAACAAATGGTTAGTGAAACAGGAGATTTTGATGTGCTTGTCAACACTTTCCAGGCAGCAGAACAGGGACACATAACCCGAGCCAGAGATCCAGACATTACATTAACCTGCCCATTCCAGGGGGGAGCGTATAAAAGAGAAAAATCTGTAACCCGATTACACGCACTTAGAGGAGACCCGGACCCATGGAGCCTTCAAAATGGGTATGCAGGTGCAATTGCCTATGGAGAATTCATAATTCAATCATTAAAGAACAAATCATTCGAAAGTACACTTAAACAAAAAACAAAAGATAGTTACAAAGATTGGTGGTACAAACAGCCAGATCCATTGTACTATTTAGACAAGGAGACATTAAAATGAGTGTAAATCAAAAAGAGTTAAAAGAAAAAATTTCATCAAGTGATTCTTTAGGTTTAGGCTCAATAGAAGGACCTAAATATTCCTGCACTCTTGGAGGAGCATATGGAACGGCATTAGCCGTATATGGATTAGTTCCATTATTACATAGTGGTCTTGGTTGTGGTCTTGGCCAGCTTTTCGGACAATTATATGCGGGAGGACAGAATGCTGGTGGGCCCGTTGGGGGGACAAGCACGCCAACAACAGGACTTGTAGAAGAGCATGTAATATTCGGGGGTGAAGATAAGCTTAGAAAACTCATTGAATCATCCACAGAAGTAATGGAAGGCGATGGTTTTGTAGTAATTTCTGGATGTGTGCCCGCGCTTATTGGAGATGACGTGGATGCAGTTATCAGAGAATATAATGGTGAATCTCCTTTATTCAGTATAGATGCTCCAGGTTTTAGTGGAAATTCATATGAAGGTTATGAACGCTTCTTTGAAGCCTTGATTGATCAGATATTAACTCCTCTTCCCAAAGAAAAGGGTACTGTTAATATTTTTGGTGTAGTGCCTTATCAACATATTTTCTGGAAAGGGGAATTAGATGTAGTAAAGAATCTTCTTGAAAAAATAGGAATAAAGGCTAATATAATCTTCACTGAAGCAGACGGAGTGGAAAAATTAAAACAGATTCCACAGGCTGAATATAATTTGGTTTTATCTACGTGGAATGGTCATAGAATAGCTAAAAAGCTTGAAGAGAAGTTTAAAACACCATTTATTACATTTCCAGGAGTTCCAATAGGTCCAAAACAGACCAGCAACTTCTTGAGAACAGTTGGAAAAAAGATAGGTGTTGATTCGGCGAAAGTAGAAGAAGTAATAGATGTAGAAGAACACAGAGCTTACAGATTCATTGAATATTCGGGGGATGCTATTTTAATCGCGCGCCCGCATTCATACTTTGCAGTTGTAGCAGATTCAAACACTGCAATTGGGGTAACTCAGTTTCTGGTTAATGAGATGGGATATTTGCCAGATATTATCCAGTTAACTGATAATCCTCCAGAAGAATACAGGGAAAGCATCATCAAAGAACTTACTGAAAAACTTGAAACAACTTCATGGCCAGATATAATCTTTGAGCCAGATTCTCACCTATCAAGAGAGAATCTTAGGAATAGGCCATTCCAGTTTTTGTTTGCAAGCTCACTGGAAGCAAATTCAGCACATGATTTTGGAGCACTTCATGTAACTGTTGCATTCCCATCATACAATCGTTTAATTTTAAATGATAGTTATGCTGGTTATAATGGCGCGTTAAGGCTACTGGAAGATTATATAAGCATATTTGCAGGTCCTTTATGATACAATATAATTTAAAATGGATTTAAAGATAAAATGAAGAAAATAAACGAAAAATGAAAATAAAGTTAGGTTAATTTTTTATTTTAACTTAACGATGGTTAAGAGGTTGAAAAATGAGTAATCCAAAGAAAATAGCAATATACGGTAAAGGTGGGATTGGAAAATCCACCACAACGTCTAATTTAAGCGCAGCACTATCAGACATAGGTTATAAAGTAATGCAGGTGGGATGTGACCCTAAAAACGATTCTACAAATTCACTACGACATGGAAAAAATATTCCAACTGTTCTTGATACTGTAAGGAGCAGATCAAACGATTTCAGCGAAGTTATTCATGAAGGGTATAATGGAATTCTCTGTGTTGAAGCTGGAGGTCCTGAACCGGGTGTTGGATGTGCTGGGCGTGGAATTATTGCAGCAATCGAATTACTGGATAATAACGGGATAATTGATGATTACGACCCGGATGTAGTTATCTACGACGTTCTTGGAGATGTTGTATGTGGGGGTTTTGCGATTCCTATTCGTCAGGGGCTTGCAGAACAAATATACACAGTAACATCTTCAGACTACATGGCAATTTATGCTGTAAATAACCTGTTTAAAGGAATATTGAAGTATGCTAATAGTGGTGGAGGATTACTTGGTGGTATAATTGGAAACTCTATCACTAATATTGCTCAAAAAGAAATGATTAATGATTTTAGTGAGAAGACTGAAACTGGAGTGATCCAGTATGTTCCAAGGTCTCCAACTGTTACTAAATGTGAACTTGATGGTATGACAACCATTGAAGGAGATCCTGATTCTAAGCAGGCTGAAGTTTACAGGAAATTAGCAAGAAAGGTTATCAGTAATGAGAATAAGTATATTCCCAAGCCTTTTGATGCCGATGATTTGATGGATTGGGGTTCAACCTGGATACACCGCCTGCTTTTAGAACAGAAAGTGTCATACGAGGGTATACAGGATTCAGGAAGTGGTGTATAGGTTAGAGAATTTTACAAATTGGTTTTTACATACATTCTTTATGACCTTTTTAAAATAAAATTTTTAGTCTGCAGAAACCGGAAAAACTTTATTTTTGCCCAAAAATCATGGATTTAGAAAGCTCCAGGAACTAAAAGAGTCACGCTGAGCCATTTCACCTTCTGGTTTAATTCATTTATTATTTTTATAAAACCCAAATATTTTGGTAATGGCTCTGAAAGATCATTTCTAAACATAAAATAAATGTACTTCCCTGAACAGATAATATAATGTTTAACATTAAATGCTATGAGAAATGTGATGTAACTTCAAGTTACAGAACATCTCTTCTGGAATTTATAAAAATTGTTAATGTTTTTAATTAAAATAATAATTGACGTTCACTTGAATTGAGGAGGTGAAATTATGTATAAGAAAATTTTATTACCAACAGATGGGTCTCAAAATGCTGAAATGGCTGCAAAGCATGCATTTCTTCTGGGAAGTAAAAGCGGTGCTGAAATCACTGTTTTAAACGTGGTTGAAACCCCAAGATTTACCGGGATTAGACCTGTAGATAAAGAGGAATTAGTGGATAAATTAAAAGAAGAAGGACAAAAATCATTTGATCGCATAAAAAACATGTTAATACAGAGTAAAAGTGAAGGTAAACATGAAAAAGACATAAATTTAAATTTTAAGTTTAAAGAAGGCTCTCCAGCAGATGTTATACTGAAAATCATAGAAGAAGAGGATATAGATTTAGTTGTAATGGGAACATCAGGAAAAAGAGGTATGGACAGATTTTTACTGGGAAGTGTAGCTGAAAATACAATGAGATCAGCAAAAGTCCCTGTTTTAGTGGTGCGCTAATTTTTACACTGGATACATAAAATAATCAAGTATATAAATCTTGGATCATAAGGTTAAAATATATAAATGAGTAATATATTATTTTTAAGGGGTGAACTCATGTATAAGAAAATTTTATTACCAACAGATGGTTCTGAATATGCAAATAAAGCTGCAAAACATGCAATATGGATTGCAGGCATAAGTGGAGCAGAACTTATAGCTTTGAATGTAATTGAGACATCTTCATTGGTAGGATTGCCTGCAGAAGACTTAATAGTACGAATTAAAGAAATGCTAAAGGAAGAAGGACGTAAATCGCTGGAAGAAATTTCTAAACTGGTTGAAGAAAGCAAAACAGAGGATGAATACCTGGAAGAAATTAAGTTAACCATGGTTACAGAAGAAGGCTCTCCTGCAGATATCATATTAAAAAAAATAAATGAAGAGGATGTAGACTTAGCTGTAATAGGAACATCTGGAAAGCATGGGTTAGACAGATTTTTACTTGGAAGCGTCACAGAAAAAGTGGTTAGATCAGCTCCATGCCCTGTTTTAGTTGTCCATTAGAATTTTGAAGTTTATTATCTATTAATTTTTAAATCAGAAATTGCTGGTGTAACAATGCTTATAAAAGAAGTAATGTCAGAGAGCATACACTATATACAGGTTCCAGGGAATCGGCAGAGTGCCCTGGAATTAATGAGAGAAAAAGATGTATCAGGATTGCCTGTGGTAAAGAAGGGAACAATGAAGCTTATTGGAATAGTTACAAGATCAGATCTTGTAAACAATCCTGACGAAGAGCAGTTAGCCCTTATAATGACTCGAAATCTCTTAACAACAACTCCTGATGATGATATCAAAATAGCTACAGATATAATGATAGAAAACGATATAAGAAGGGTTCCAGTTGTTAAAGACGATGAACTTGTAGGTATAGTAACTGCATCTGACATTATAAAACAAGCACTCTCTAAATTGAATATTGAAGAACCGGTTAAAGACTACATGATTACAAAAATTCCCACAACATGGGAAGGAACCCCTTTAAATGTAGCTTTCGAGATAATGAGGTACTCTGGCTTTAAAGTGCTCCTTGCTTTAAATAAGGAAGGTGAATTGTCTGGAATACTTACTGAAACCGATTTTATAAATGAAAGTGAAATCGTGCCTGAAAGATCAGTTCACAACACTTCTGTTGGTACTGAAGGAGATAAATGGTCATGGGACAGTACAAACGTGCTTTATGTTATAAAAAATCATCTTAAATTCTCTGATAAAAAGGTTAAAGATGCTGCAGCAACTGATCTTGTTTTAGCTACCACAAGAACCACAGTAACAGAATGTGCAAATAAAATGATACAGCATAACATCGAACAGATACCTGTTACAAATGTTGAAGGCGAACTTTCAGGACTTATAAGAGCTACAGACTTAATAAGAGCAATCAAGGATTAAGATGTCAAATTCATTACTTCTTAAAATAACCTCAGAGAAAGGAAACATAAAAGTTGTTTCTAAAAACAGCGGAGAAGTGTCAGTAAATGCAATACTTTTAAAACCGATCATAGGATACTGCTGGTGGGCAAATATCCCTGTTGTAGAGACAATATTCAATGTTCTTGAAGAAGCGATCAAAAATACGATGAAAAACGTGTACAATTTCAATGATATTACTATAGACTATGACTACATGGCAAATGACCGGTTAGAAGACGCATCAAAGATCGAAATATTCATAAACAGCGTTGTGGTGGATGGGGTTAAGATTGAAGTAACTGGAAGATACATATTCTTTGAAGGTGAAGATAACAGGAGCTTCTTGCAAAAAAGAACCGCTTTTAGACGTAAAGTCCATGAAAATGTATTCAAACACCTTTAAACTAAATTTTAAGCTAATTTCCGTCGTATCAGTGGTAAAACTTTGATTAAAAGATTTTCTGCATCTTCTTTATCCACAACGCGCCTTGCAACAACTTTTCCGTTTTTAAAAACAGTTACATTCCTCCCTTCTGTCTCTACCATTGCAATTCCCATTTCCTCTGAACATTTAGGTGAACCCATTTTTTCAAGCTCTGCACATGTTTTTTTGATATCTATTTCATAAGGGAGTTCTGTTTCGAACATAATCTTATTTTCTTCATCTTTGCATGGTTTGTAAACCACAAGATCCTTTTTATCATCACCATATCCTTCAATATCCAGTGTCACACGTTTAAACCCGACAGCTTTAAGTTCCAAGCTAATATGGTTTAAAATATTCATATTAAGAAGCTTGGCTACATTTCCAACTTCAATCCTTGCAACATCATTGTAATCTCTAACTCTTACTGGCCCTTCTCCAATAGTATTTTTAATCAGTGATTCTGCATAGCCAATTCTGTTTATCTTTTTAGGTGTTATTTCACTGCCTGTAGAAATTCTGGTTGCAAAACAGGTCGTAGATGTTGAATAGTCTATATTAAGCATTTTAAGGGCATCTCTAACTTCTTCTTCAGTAAAACCAGCATATACAAGGGGACTTTTAATGTTTTTTTCATAATTAACCATTATTCCAGGCCTATCTTCCAGCAAGTCGCTTATATTGGTGCCATCAACGATTATTTCAAATCCTTTATCACCTGCAATATCTTGAAGTTTAGTGTACATCTTATTTTTACATATAAAACACCTGTGTGGTGGATTGGATTTAAAAGATTCATCTTTAAGGAAATCTTCCTTTATAACTTCATGAAAAATCCCAATCTCATCTGCAATTTGTTTAGCGTTGCTGATACAATCTAAAGGTAAAACTCCATTGTCCACAGTAACTGCAAGTGCATTTTTGGAGGTGTCTTTTGCAATTTTTGCCACAAGTGTGCTGTCTGCACCGCCTGAAAATGCCACCAAAACTTCTTTATCTTTAAGATATTCCTTTACTTTTTCAATTTTTTGCTGAAGGTCCATAACTCATCCTCTAAGCTTGTTTAATAATAATTAAGTTATAATAAGCTGAATCAATCTATTAAATTTTTTATATATTTTAAAACGTCTATTGCATCTTGCCTTTTGATATCCATTCCTTCTTCCATTAAAAACTTTTCAATAACTTCAATTTTTGCAGGATGAAGTTGTACTGTACTTAACAGGTTAATATAAGTCCTTTTAGGATAAAAAATGGATTTTGCAGTTTCGATTAAATCATTAAACTCTTCTTTAGATATTATACCTTTATCCAGAGCTTTTTTAAAATTATATTCCATACTTACAAGTGAATCTGAGAGCTGTGCCATGGTAATCGGATTAATAGCTACAGCTACGTCGTCATCTGACTCAACAAGGCCATTTTTGTATTGATTGTAAACGTAGCCTATTCCAATCATTCCAAAATCGTCAAGTTCGGATGCTCGAAGTGCCCCCATGCTGGCACCACCAACAACAGTAACACCTTTTTTAAGTGCATCTAATATTTCGCGATGTGAAACAGCAGGCTCTTGATGAAAAACACCATCTATAATGCCTATTATGTCTGGATTATCATTTAAGGCAGTTGTTACATCTCCTCTTTTGATGGGAGGACGATAAACAGCATCTAAAATTTTTGAAGCCTCATCAGCGCTTAGTGAAGGTCCAAGAAAGATTATGATATTCTTTTTGTTTGCATGCATGATTATTTCCTCTTTCAGTGTTTAAAGTGCAAATAAGGCCATATAAAATGTGAAATCAATTTTAAACTGAAAAAATGTATTTTTGTAATTATAGATATGTTTTAATAATTATTATATTTTATCTTGAATTCCAGATGATTTTTCTAAAACTAATCTAAGTAAAATTGGAAATAAGTTTTTAAGACCTTACAATGCTTTAAATACTAAAACTCCTACTGAAGTTGCTGAAATAGAATTAAATTTAAGTTATGGGAAAGTTTAAGTGATTTAGCTACAAAAGGAAAAAGTCTACCAAAATGATTCAATTATTTTTTTAAGTTGAAATAGATAATTATCAACAGAACGATTTAAATCAGTATCTTCAATTGTAGTTACTGATTTACCTTTTTTTTTCTTTTGTTCCATTAAAAGCACCATTTCTCGAGGCATAACAACTAAATTAGTTCAAAGTCTGGGATCAGATCCTACAATTTCCCTGTGAAGTTCAATAATTCGCTTAATTGAAGGATGATTTTCTCCAAGCCTTTCCTTCCACTTTTTAATTACAAAATCTAAATCCACTTCGCTGTCCCAGTGAACCAGATTATCGGCATGGGCAACAATTTTTTCCTCTAATGTAAGTGGAATGTAATCTTTTGGTGGTAAACCAAGTAATTTTGCCTCTTCTTTTGGAATACCCGCGCCAATATGTCTTAAAGCTATATTTGCAACAGCATCAGAAAATCCAAGGTCTTTTAGTATTTCTGCACCTACTATGGCATGATCTATTCCATTTGTTTTGGATCTACCTATATCATGAAGCATTGCACCTGTTTTTACAAGCTCAATATCAACATCAAAATTAGAAGATAATTTTAAGGCTTTTTTACAAACAGCCTTAGAATGGTTAATTAAGTGATCAGGGTAATTTAAACGTTTTAAAATTTCAACAGTCAAATAGTTGCCCCTTAAAATAATTAAGTGAACTACCCCTTCCGTAAGGAAAGGGTATTCAAAAACCACCGGTTTTGATAGCAGGCGAAAAACTACAGGTTCTTCGCTGCCGTACAGAACATGGAACCTCAAACACGAGTGTGTGGCCCTCAAAATTCATAGAATTTTATATGAATTAACTGTTCATCTGACCTTTTAATTCATCAATTAAAGAAGAATTATCCTGGTATTCGAGGGTGCTTTCACATTCAGGACAAATAAAGTTATGTTCAGAAGCTTCTTCGAAGTTGTACCTACACCCGTTTACACAGCTAAAAAACATGTTTTCTTCTTCATAAGCCAAAGATTCTTCCATTTCTTTAGAACTCTGTTTGTACTTTTCAGATATTGTTTCGATGACTTTTTCTGAATCGAATTTCCAGCTGTAGGTGTACCACTGAGTTTCAGGGTCTTTACTTCTTTTATAACTTGCAATTCCTGCATCATAGAGCTTGTAAAGAATTCTTCTTACAATATTTAATCTTAATTCAATTTCTTCAGAAATTTCCTCGTCAGTGAGTTTGCCTTCTAAAAGACATTTGATAATGGAAACACTGTTTTCAGCATCTTCGGTAATTCCCTGAATAAATTCCTGTACAAGAGGCTCTTTCAGTATTTCAGTTCCTTCTTTAGATAAAGAAGATAATTCTTGAGTTACAGAACCATTAAGCATTTTTTTCCTCCTATTTGGATTAATAATTCAACCCTTTTAAACGTGGTGCTGTGATTTATGATACCGTTAAACCGTCGCATCGAAATCAGAGATTTCGAATGTGGCTATTATTTAACGTGGTAGTTGAAAAGCACTGGTATGAAAGAGTTGGAATTCCAAATTTTACCAAGATATTTTAAGTGGCACATCTTGATGATAGTATGTATTATTGTTTTCATACTATTTAATTATTTGTATAGATCAATATTGATCACAGCCGACAATAATGCTTAGAGCCCACGAAAATATAGGATTTTCAGGGCATTCAAAATCAGAGATTTTGATAGCTATAACAAATATTAGAGCTTTTTTATAATAACTGCAGGCGTATGTTCAAGTGAACTTAACATCTCAACTGTTACACTGTCAATTTCACCCTGGAATGCATCTTTCATTTCATAAACTGTTTTCATGCTGTATTCATTTTTAGTCTGGTAATCCTCAGCAATTCTGGCGAGTTTTATGATTGTATCCATATCAATGTTTTTAGAAACTCCTAAAGGAGTGGGACCTTTAATTTTACCAAATCTCCCTAATAAATAACCAAAAATTCCAAAATTAGCTTTAATTCCACTTGCAGCTATAGGGAGGGAGGTAAATAATTTTCCTAAAAATTCATAGGTAGCATCAGTATCAATTATTATCACAACAACTTCTTTACCCACATTATTAGATATTTTCCAGGCGATATCGGTTGCAACTTTTTGAGGGTTATGGGGTAGGAGGGAAACATAAGTTCCGGGAGCATTACTAAGGTCAATTCCTGCCTCAGAAGCGGGTTTCAATGCATGTTTTAAGCCATAGTACTTTAATACAACTTCTTTATGCGCTCTGGCTTCAACAGGCAGATTTCTCAGATTTTTAACTGTTCTTTTTTTAATTCCAAAAAGAGGTCCCAGTAAATAACCCCAGATATATTTTGACCAGACATCTGCAAGAAAAATTGAAAGAAGTGATGGTTTAAATAATGCCTCATCAACCAGTCTACCCTGTGAAATGGCTATGGGAGTTTCAGAAATTACAAGAAAATCCTCATCTTCCAGTAAATCCTTTGAATTTTCTATTATGATGTCGTAAGATTCATCTGGTTTAATATACCCTGTTTTTACCGGTATTATTTCGTATTCTGGAATATTAAGCCCTCACTTTCATTTAAATTATTTAAAATACAAAAAAATTTGGTTTTGTGTTGTTTATGTTTACTTTTATCTAAGGATTAATTATCTAAGTAAATAAATTATTAAGCTTTATTTGTTGAAGTTTAAGATCATTCTTTTTACTAACTTCATGTACTGCAAATTTGGATCACTTATCATTAGTACATAGCTACTGTAATAACTTGTAAAATCCTGTATACTTAATTCAATGTTTCCAGGGCTTGGATCTGCAAGTTTTACGCTTTCATTGGCTATTTCTCTGATTACGCTGTAATGGCCTCCACCATCAGTGGTTACAAAGACTATGTAATTCTTTTTAAGCTCATCAACTGATAATTTCATACCAGTTGCACTTAAACCTTTTGTTTTCGCTGCTTCTGATAATCCGTGCATTGTTGTCCCTGATGTATCTGTGCCCGCAAGAACTATCAGTTCCTGCTCTGTTGCATGGACTCCAAGATTGTTCAGGACGGTTGCAAGTGCAGCCGGTCCACAACTGAAATCACTGCTCTGCATTACAATTCCACTTGTATCTATTTGTGGAATTGCAACAGTATTACTCTCTAAACTGTCATTTAAATCTGGAACTTGTACATCTGCACCTGTGGCCTGATCATCTGCCGGTGTAGGATTATCGTTTGTTGTAGTAATTTGTTCTGCACCTGTGGACTGGTTGTCTGTTGAAGTCGTTACAGAATCGTTATTTTCTACTGTACCTGATTCTGTACTTGACACATTCGCAGTCAACGTTTCATTTTCTGCTCCTGTTGCCTGCCTACTTTCAACTGCTTCTACTAATTCAGATGCAGATGCAACATCTGCACCCTTTCCTTTAACTGCCATTGTATCGGCAGTTATTTCACTATATTCTGCAGCAACCGCCGGCGTCACTCCAATAATGAGTGCCACAAGCAAAACTGCTACCAATTTATACATTATTCATGCCTCCTTTATATTCACAATTTTTTGTCTGTAAAATAACTTCCTGTTATCTTACAATTTTTTGGTCTGTAAAATCATGTCATATAAAGGTTGCGGGTTTAAAGCGGTATAAAAACGCAAAATTTGTTCTAACAGAACAATTTTATCCTAACAGGACAATATTGTTCTAAGAGAACCTAAAAATTTAACACCCATGGCATAAATGTTTAAATGGTTTAAATTACATATAAAAAGGTTTAGTTTAAAATTTGTTCATTTATTCTTCAACTTTTTCATGAAATGTAGGGTTTAATTTCCTTTAATAAAATAAGAACTTATTTGGAGTGAAAAATTCAGGTAGAAAACAGCCAGGTTATAAATTATATTTAGAAATCTTTAATTAACTTTCAACATCATTAATACAGAGAAATAATAACATAAAAAACAAGCAAATTAAACACTAATTTTCAGCAAATATACCATTATTATGACTTATTTAAACAGAAAAAAACAATTTAATGGATACTGGAGCTGGAATACAGTTAGCCTGCTAAAACAGATAACCGGATAATTTGAAGCTGCTGTTTATGCAGTTAAATTATTCTGGTATTATCGGCAGATTTTTGCTGTATTGAATAAAGAGGATTTGCATGCTTTGATTTTTCGGCGGCCTCAAACATTTTTATGTTTGGTTGGGGAAAGGGTAGAAAAAACTGAACACTTATTTGACTTACATCTGGAGATCTCTAAAACCCAGGTTTGGAGCGCCAAATTTATAATTTTTGAGGAAAACCCCGATTTTGTAACCGCAAATTTCCGATTTTTACTTTGAAGGTCTTTCATGGAATTAAAACTAATACTAAGCCCTTTGTCATACTTTTAGAGGAGTTAGACCTTTTTATTAATTATTTTCTTAATTTTATTTTATGTTCAACATGTGCTGAAATAATCCGGAAGCCTGGACCGGATTCCATTTCAATTTTAATCCTTTCTTTTAGATTCAAATAAACTTATTGAACTATCCAGACCGTCCATGCTGGATTCTATAATATCTATTGCCAAGTCCAGTTCATCGTCTTTAAATTTCTGGTCTACCCTTAATCTATGGATAATAAACCCTATAATAGAGAGTATTGCCATAAAAATCAGGATATAGAAAATTAAAGCTAATACATACTGAATACTTGTCAGGTTGTCCAGCGTTATAAAAGCCAGCACAAAAATTACTAAAAATGCAGAGCTAAAGCAGCTTCCAATGATCAGTAATAATCTTTTATCATCATCTCTATCTCTAAATGCAGAATAGGCAGCTATAGAAAGAGATGCCCCTGCTAAACTTAAAACCAGTAATTCAGGAATCAAATGATCAATATCCATTTTTTTACTCCTTTTAGTTTTTATAACACTCCTGATTTAGCACTTCTTCTTTAGCTACAGGTCTTGCATATTTTATCATCTTTTCAAATGCCTGATCATAAATTTTTATTAACTCTGGATTGCTATTTTTAATCCCTACAGATCCACGGCTTTCATTGTGTCTATGGGGCTTTTCTATATAGAGATGACTCTTATTAAATATCATAAAATGTTTATTAGGCCTTTCTGGCAAAATGAAGTATTTAATGTTTTCGTATTTGTCAAGAATCGTGTAAATTTCTGTTCTATCCTCACAAAATACTTTAGGTCCCCCTATAACTATTACCTGTCCAAATTTGTGATTGACTGCATGTTTAACTATTTCTTGAGTGTTTTCGCCAAATTCTCCCACAATTACTTTAAGTTCTAATTCACCATCTACTTTCCCCTTTTTTTTTAGATCCCACAGGTCTTCTATTAAATTGAATCTCCAAACTCTTTTTCTATACCGCTCTTCACTGTGAAAAAGAACTATTTCATCACCATAATGCTCATGAATATGAGGGTCGTGCCTGTAAATTACTTTAATCAGGATAATCACCACAAAAAAAGCAGATAAAGTGATTAGTGCAAGAATTGTTGTGTAGTCAGACTGAATTTCTAAGCCCTCCATTCACTTAATGTGATATATTTTACACTTGAAGTGCATGTCTTACTAACTATGTATTGTTATATAAATTCTGTGGAAATAACATCATCAAAGTCATGTGCATAGTTAAGCAGGTTTTAATCTGTTTTTATTGAGTGAAAGAACTTGTAAGTTTGTGGAATGAATTCATGATTAACAAAATGAAATAATCAAAAAAATAGTTTCTGCTTTGTGATAAAATTAGAGATCACTATGGAGATTTATATTTTTTATCAAATCTTCTCCATGATTTAGCTATATATGGTTCGCATTTATCCAGTTCAGTTAAAATGCATGCCCTTATGGCTTTACTTTCAATTCTTTCTTCTTTATCCAGCTTTTTGTTGATGTTAGCAAAAACCTGGTCAATTATATCCTTTTTTTCTTCTAAACTATATCCTGCATCAATGGCTGCCTTTTGAAGCGATCCTTTAATTTTATCTGGTTTAAATGGTTCGACATTACCCTTTCTTTTGATTACATTTACCAAAAAACCACCTCATTAATGTATTGAATTTTAGTTAACTTATTTATTTCTAATTTAAGTATTCAAAAATTCTAAAAAATGTGATTTTACCTTTTTATTTACATGAAAACTTTTACTTATTTCATTAACCCCCGAATTTTAGAATTAAACGATAAAAAAGCATTCATCAAAGGAATAATTACCTTTTCAGCAACTTTTACTCTGTATTTAAAGCCTCTTCCGCCAAGCTCTTTTGAGACATCACCTAAAAGTTCGGGAATTTCCAGTTTTTGGGGGCAAACCCTCACGCATTTTCTGCAGCCATTACAAAGCCCAGCATGGGATTCATTACCACTGAAAACACCGCCTAAACGTGTTAAATATGTAAAAGATGCCCCTCTGGTTTTAAACATGTATTTTTGATTATATATTTCAAAACAGGTGGGGATATCCACTCCAGCTGGACATGGCATGCAATAGCCGCACGATGTGCAATCAATTTTCATAAGACTCCTGTAAACTTCCTTAACATCTTCATAAAGCTTTAGTTCACTTTCAGTTAATGAGTTGGGCACTGCTTCTTCTGCCACACTAATATTCTCTTTAATTTGATCGATTTCACCCATACCTGAAACTGCACATGTAACTTCCGGATGATTTAAAACCCATCTTAAAGCCCAGTCTGATGCACTCCTTTTAACATTTGCATTGTTCCATACCTTTTGTGCATCTTCAGGGGCTTCTCCAGCAAGAACACCGCCTTTTAATGGCCCCATAATGAACACTGCAATCCCTTTGGAGTATGCGTATTTAACACCTACAGTTCCTGCCTGATTCTGCTCATCTAAATAATTATACTGAATTAAGCAAGCATCCCAATTATATGCATCTGCAATTTCCTTAAAAGCTTCAATGTTATCGTGGAAAGAAAATCCAGTATTTTTTATTTTCCCTTTTGCCTTTGCATCTTCTAAAAATTTAAAAACTCCAAGTTCTTTAAGCTTTTCAAAGCTTCCCTTACCAAGAGCATGAATGAGGTAATAATCTATATGGTCTGTCTGGAGCTTTTCAAGCTGTATCTGGAGATATTTTTCCATGTCCTCGTATTTTTTAATGGACCATGAAGGCATTTTTGTGCAGAGCTTTACTTTTTCCCTGTATCCATCTTTGAGGATTTCTCCTAAAAAAGATTCGCTTGATCCGCCGTGATAAGGAAATGCAGTATCAATAAAATTTACTCCATGGTCTATTGCATAATAAATTTGCTCTTTTGCACGTTCTTTATCAATTCTACTCATTTTTGTGGGCATTCTCATTGCACCGAATCCCAGTGCTGAAATTTCATCTCCATTCCTTTTAATTTTTCTATACTGCATATTCTACTCCATTCAATCAATAATCTGTCACGACTTTATCTGGAAACACCTCTCCAAAAGAGATTAAATGAAAGTTTCATTATCAGGCCAGATCTTCAATGCTCTGAGCGCATGCCAATTAAGGAATTTGCATACTAAAGACACTAAAGATAGAAAAAATGTATATGTTGTAAGACAAAATGATATTGAACAGATTAAATCAACTATTGTAAATATTTTTATTAGTACCTTCCTATTTTCAATTTATCTATTAACGATCTGGATAAATCTGACATATATATTTATAAACAGGAGACACCCATATTAATACATATAAAATGATATGAACATACAATTCATATCCATAATTAATTAGAAACCAACGGAGTGAAAACGTGCGCAATTTAGAAAAATTGGCTTCGTTTAGGGAGTACATCCCCTTAAAACGAAAACCCGGAGAAAAAAATGTGGGATTATTGATAGATGGTCCTAACATGCTTCGGAATGAATTCCATCTGGATTTAGAGATAATAAAAGAGATAGTAAACGAAACAGGCAAATTAAAAGTAGCTAAGGTTTTGATGAACCAGTATGCATCAGATAAGCTAATTGAAGCGGTGGTAAACCAGGGGTTTTCTCCTATAATAGTTGCAGGCGATGTTGATGTTCAACTGGCTGTAGAAGCCTTTGAACTGATTTACAATCCTAATATTGATGTTATTGCACTAATGACACGTAATGCAGATTTTTTACCCTTAATAAACATCGCTAAAGAGAATGGAAAGGAAACTATGGTTATTGGTGCCGAACCAGGATTCAGCATAGCTTTAAAAAATTCTGCAGATAGCACAATAGTTTTGAACACAGATTTAAGTCCGGGCGCTGCCTGAAAACCAGTTTAGCCGTTTAAATCTTAAAGTAAAATCAGGCTTGTATTCACATTCTAAGGCACTTCCGCCTTTGATAATCTTCTGCTCAGGGCCTTTCTACTTTACCTTATATTATTATGTTTCACTGCTTTAAATCTGTATTTAACAGTTATTATACAGGAAATTAATGAGTTTTAATATTTTTCAAATTTTGGCCCAGCACTTATTAATTTTACAACCATGATCACAGGATCTAAACGTAGGTCATGATAAAAAAAAATAAAAAATGGGGTTCAGGTTTTCTCCCATCTATATCCAGTTCTATGCTCAGTGGTGGTTTTTGGAACTCTAACCCACATGAATTTCCACTTACCACCGGATCTGAACCATCTTTTAACCCTAAAAGTAGCAGGTACGCTGACCCATCTGGATCTCCATCTGCCACTGACTCTGACCCGTCTTTTAACCCATCTCATAACAGGTACGCTAACAGAGTAAGTGTAAGCTACCTGACGGTAAATACTGTATGTTTCAGTGTGTACTGTGGAGTTGGCTCCTAATTTGTCCTGTACGAAGAATTTGAGTGTGGTTGTGGTGTTGAGGGTTAATGGTGCGGTGTACTGTGTGCTGGTGTTTGTTGGTGTGGTGCCGTTGGTTGTAAAGAAGATCTTTACAGGGATGAATCCTCCTTGGGACGTTAAGGCAACAGTCACAGGATGGTAGTAGTCACCTCCAGGTAGACTGGCTGTGGCGGTTGGAAGAGCTGCTATCTGGTAGGTTTCAGTGCGTACTGGAGAATATGTTCCTTTGTTGTCTTGTGCAATGAACTTGAGTGTGGTTGTGGTGTTGAGGGTTAATGGTGCGGTGTACTGTGTGCTGGTGTTTGTTGGTGTGGTGCCGTTGGTTGTAAAGAAGATCTTTACAGGGCTGAATCCTCCACTTGATGCTAAATTAACAGTCACATTGTTGTAATAGTTACCTCCAGGTAGACTTGCTGTGGCGGTTGGAAGAGCTGCGATGTTATAAGTTTCATTGTAAACTGGGGAGCTAGTTCCCTGCTTGTCCTTGGCAAAGAATTTGAGAGTAGTAGTTGTATTGAAGAACAATGGCGCTGTATATTGTGTGCTGGTGTTTGTTGGTGTGCTTCCATCAGTTGTGTAGAAGATCTTTACAGGATCAAGCCCTCCAGTTGATGTTAAGTTAACTGTTACATTTGTGTAGTAGTTACCTCCGGGTGGACTGGCTGCGGCGGTTGGTAGACCGGCTATCTGGATAGAAGTGGACACGGTTTGAGTATCAACTGCTGCGCTTACATTAGCAGTTCCGGGGGTGTGTCCCGCAGTGAAAGTGGTGTTTGCTGTGCTGTTAGTGGTATTACCTGAAACTGGATATACAGTTCCAAGAATGCTGCTGAAAGCTACAGGTATTCCATCCATAAGATAGGTTACATTGTGTAATGTTCCATTACTGTCGTATCTAAGGTCGGCAGTCACAGCAGAATTATTCCCGGCGTATATAGAATCTGGTGTGGCGTTGATGCTGAGTATCAGCCACGGGTCAAAGGTCACGTTACCTGAAATCAATGCTGTCACATTTTCATTGCGGCCGTACCAGTTGTAGCTTGCATTCACCAATCCTGGGTCGTCGTTTTTGATTGCAAATTTGCCAGATGCAGTAATTATCCTGTTGAAATGTATGCTGTTTCCAGTGTGGGGTCCTACAAGGTAAATTCCACGCATATTATTAGTTATGCTGTTTACTGTGATGGTGTTGTTTGTGGATCTCTCCAACCCAATTCCATAGAAGTTGTCTGTGATGTTGTTTCTGCTGATGTTGCTGTTTGTGGAGTCCAATAACCAGATTCCATAGAGGCTTCCTGCAATGTTGTTTTCACTGATAGTGTTGTTATTTGAGGGGAATTCATCCGGAACTAATGCAATTCCACTAAAACCTAACCCAAACCACGATTCGCCATGACCATTATTTAAGACGGTGTTTCTACTAATGATATTGTTTGAGCCGCCAATTATAATCCCATTACCGGTGTTGTCTGTGACGATGTTTTCGCTGACGGTGTTGTTTGAGGAATCATAAAACGTAATTCCATCATCCTTGTTTTCTGTGAGATTATTTTTGTTGATAGTGTTAAACATGGAGTTCCATAACACAATTCCATTGTCAATGGTGTCTTTGATGATGTTTTCAATGATTTTGTTGTCATAGGATTGATCTAAAAAGATTCCATCCATATGGTGTGAGAAGTTGCTGTTTTCTATGGTTATATTATTACTACCTGCAAGGAGCACTCCCTGCTGGTTGTTTGTAATATTCAGGTTGGTGAAGATGAGATTTGTACAGTTCACTGCACCAAGAAAGCCCATAGCTGTACCATTGTAGATTCCACTTACAAGATCCATCAAATAAAAGATTGGGTTGCCGTTTATGGTGTTACTGAGGTCAATGACCTGCCTGTAGTTGATCAGGTCACCCCACCCATACACTCCAAAGTTTCGGGTGTTGTTGTTAATTGTGTTGTTTGTCAGGATGTTATCTGGTGCACCGCCTAACATAATTCCTTCCTGATTGTTACTGACATCATTGCTATCTAATGTATTATTTGAGGAACCCCATAACACAATAATTCCATACTCGGTACTGTTTGTGACGTTGTTTCCGCTGATGTTGTTGTTTGAGGAGTCAAGTAACACAATTCCATCGCTGTTGTTTATTATCTCATTTACCTGGACGGTATTATCACTGGCATTCAGTAAAAAAATACCCGTATTGTCAGCGAACCCTTCTATAATACAGTCTTCAATTACAACATTACTTGCATCCACCAGGCTTATTCCTGCACCGGTTGAATTCAATATATTTTTTATATGCAGTCCTATGAGACGTGAACCGCTTCCAGAAGAATCTATATATATTGACGGTACAACAGGTCTGGTTCCATTACCATCCCACTGCAGGGTCAGGCTCTTATTCAAATTTAGGGGTGTAGTGTAATTTCCCTGCTTTATAAGCACTGTATCATTATCTGTGGTGTCGTTATCGTCTATGACCAGCTGTATATCTTCACTGGTGTAGTTTGTCCTGTTGTTTGTGGCGTTGTTATGAGTGTCAGCTGCTGAAACTGCGCTGCCAAGAAGAATTATAAGTAATGCTATGAGTGCTAAGAAAGTTGCTTGTTTTTTAATTTTCAGATATTTCACCTCTTTTTAATTTTTATATGATCGTATGATATCATACAATACGTTCATACAATCACATGTCCGTGTTTGTAATGATTTCATATTTAAGGCTTCCTAAATGATAAAAGTAGAAATATTTATTAACAGATTAAAACAAGATCCCTTTTGGAGACATGTTTTTTAAAAATAAATAATATATTAATATATAAATATAATTAAATAATAATATGGATTGGGGGTCATGAAAATCCAGTTATAAATCTATTGCTCATGAATTTATCCCTCATTCATCCATAAATGTGTACCAATACCAGTAAAAGAGGGCGGATATAAAACAAAGTCTATTTTCATTATTTTGAATTAATGGTGCAACTTAAAAAGATCTTTTTATCTGTTTCAACTTAAAATCTTAGAAAAAAAGAAACCCTGCAGAAATTCATAGAATTTCTGCGGATACAAGACACTTTCAAAAGTAGATTTTTGAATAAACACCTGGTGTTTGAGTGTTTAAGCAGTCCAGTGACTGTCACCAGTCTATTCTGGTTTTTCTAATAAGCAGCATTTAACGAGAGTCTGGCCTTCTCCACCATGAGGTGTCCTTAAAACAGTGTCGTTAGCTTTTTCGATTTCTCTTGCTTCTTCTGCAAGTTTAGCGGCAACTGAAAGCATTTCGTGAGCTGATGTAACGATTGGTATGTATTTTTCAGCGTCTCTAACCATGAAACAACCTTCAACATCTATGTCAGCTACCTTGGTCGCTATTTCGTATGCAGCCATTGCTTTTGCATGTGCATATGGGTTTGCAAAGCCAGCAGCTTCAACAGCTAAATCTCTGGAGATTACAACTTTTGGTAATTCTATTGAGGAGCCAGCTTCAACAGCATCTACAGCTGCGTCGATGGTGTTTTGAACTACTCTGTATGCTCCGGTTAATGCTAATACTTTGATTACGTCAGCATTGAATGATGCCATTTCTGTTGGGTCCAGGAATTCTCTTCTTGCACCGATCATTGGGTCTGCTTTAACAATGATATAACCAAGGCCCTGTTCATCCATTTCGTCTTTGGATCTTAGTCCTGGAGCGTCGCCAATTATGATTACAGGTACGTCTGCAGCAGCCAACAATTCTCTTGCTTTAGCAGGACCTGGTGCACCAGGGTTTGGACTTATAAATATAACAAAGTCTCTGTCCTGTTCAAGCATTAGGGGGACAGCTTTTTCAACTTCATCCGGGTTCATCTTAGCCCCAGAGCCGATTACACAAACGTCTATGTTTGGTCTGTCTGCCCTCTCATCGAGTAATAAGTCAATTACTGGAGAGGTACCTATGTTACCACATTTAATGATTCCTATTTTTACAACCATTATATCACCAGCTTAAGCTATTTTTTTAATCAGATAAGTATTTTTTGATTTAATTTTTTGGGATAATGTTTTTATAGTGGTTATCAAACCGGCCGTAAGAAAAAGAATAATCTCATTGTTTTTCTTTTGAAAGCCGTTTCCATAACATTATTTCAAAAATAAATGAAACTATGGCAATTATTAAAAATCCGCTCCACGCTGATTTAACTGTACCTTCAAGTAAGGGCAAATTATAGATTAGAGAGCGTAATAACCCTATTACATCCTGAACCTGCTAAAATTATAATTAAAAAGTATTGGGGCGATTTGAACAAACTTATTTTATAACGCTTTTCTTTTCCATTTTTCCATCCTGAAATGAATTCCATTAAACTCAATGAGATGCCAAAAAGGAATATATATTGACAATTATTTAAAAAAAATTTTAAAGTGTTATAAAGTGTTATTCTGGGTATAAATCTCTTAAAGCATTTCTAAATGGTTCTGGTCCAGTATCATACTTTTTATTAATTGTATCATCTATCTGTTTAAGTGTTTTCCATCCCTCTGTTTTTCCTGTCAAATCAACAAATTCACTTTTCCCTGTTGCAAGATCAACATAAATATAGTTGCTTAGTTCCCATCCCTTAGAGAGGAAGGTATATACTGGTACTTTCCACACGGTTTTTCCTTCTAAAGTTACATTATGTGGCCTTCCAAAGTCTACACCGGCATCACCTGTTTGAATTTCAGCAATGTATAACGCTTTCAGTTCATCCAATGACCTCCACGTATTGATGGGTTTTTCATAACCTCCATTTTTTTTACTCATCAATGTTTTTGCATCAACTGTAACTATCCAGTCATCATATCCATCCTGATGCATTTTCACTATCCAGTACCTCCCATCAGAGGTTAAAGAGGCGTTAGTTATCATATCATCACCTATACCAAAACCTCCTGTTCCTTCGTTTAGTCTTGCTATGGATGTAGCAGTTGCTTCGGGAGTTGAATTATCAAAAATAGAATTTTTAGTTGTTGAATTTGAATTAACCGTCGAATTAATATTATTATTGCTGGCTATAGGGAATATAAAGGAGCTAATAACTAAAACTATAATAGCACCTATTAAACCACCAGCCGTCAGTAAATTTTTCCTCTTCATGTTAGATCTCCTTATTAATTTTTAGGTAAATCCGCTTTAACTAACCAGTGTTCTAAAAAATAAAGAAGGCGTATAAACACGCCCTTATATCTCTATTTTTGTTTAAAATGGCAGTGCATAATAGTAGTTCCTACCTTCATTAGGATACGGCCTCCAAACAGCACGATCCATATAAAATCCATAGTATGAACCATGCCATGAACAATCAATATCTACCCACCCATTCCAGGCACTACTATATCGAATCTGTGCCCAGACGTGACCAGCTGATGGCCTATGTACATATCGAACATCAAAATAGGGTATACCTGCAGCTCTGGCAATACAGACAACCAGTCTGGCCTGTTCACAGCAGTTTCCCAAACCCTTATTAAGTACTGTATCAACGCTGTACTGTGTGTTTTTATGGTTGTGCCACCTTATGTTTGCGTCCACCCAGTTAAAGATTCCACGCCCTATAGAATATGGGTCACGCCCATAGTTTGCCACTACCCAATTTGCTATGCCTCTTATTCTTGCATTGCCCGTTGTCCATGTGCTGATTGCTGATCCTGTTCCTACAACAGTCTTCATTTCATCATTGGTTAATGTGTTGCTGTTATTCAACTGCGGATCGGTTAAATCACTGGTTACTACCAGTGCATATCCATAGTTAATCGCCGTATCCTGAATGTAAGCTGATGTAAAATCCGCTAGAGCCATTTCAAAGTTTCCTCGAAACGTGTCTCTAAGATAAACTGTTGTGTCATTTATACTTGTAAAAATGCTATAATGATTTATATCCCCATATATATAATACACTATGTTACCTGGCTTAACCTCATTTACTGATAACATCATGCCAACAGCATTTAAACCCTTCGCTTTGGCCGCCTGTGCAAGTCCATACATGCTTGTCCCTGTTTTATCTGTTCCTGCAAGGATCTTGAGTTCCTCTTCTGTTGCGTTGATTCCAAGATTATTTAAGACGGTTGCAAGTGCTGCAGGTCCGCAGCTATAATCTGTTGACTACATCACTATTCCGGTTGTATTTATTGGGATGGTTTCATTTTCTGCTATTATTGTATCATTCTCTGGATTAACATTTAAATACTGTGTATCTGCACCTGTAGACTGGTCGTTTGTTGTAGTATTTAAATCTAAAAGCTGCACCTCTGCATCTGAATCATTTTCTGAAGTCACAGAAGCATTATTTTCTACTATTTCAAGTTCTGTAGATGTATTTGACGTTTCTATGGTACTGTTCTCTCCTGCACCTATACCTGTACTGGTTTTGTTTTCTGATAAAACTGATGATTCAATACTCTTTCCCTTAACTGCCATTGTATCGGCAGTTATTTCACTGTATTCTGCAGCAATTGCTGGTGTCACTCCAATAATGAGTGCCACAAGCAGAAGTGCTACCAATTTATACATTCTATTCATGCCTCCTTTTGGATTTAAATTTTGGAAATATGGTTTTAAAGCGGTACATTGTTAAAAAAAACCATACTTTACTAACTTCCCATTATGAGAAGTTATGTACACATAAATTTTTCATGCCATATAAATTTAACCATTTTAACGTTGTTTTAGCAGGTTTAAATTGTTCTAAAAGAACAATATTGTTCTGTAAGGACAAAGAATTTTTATATATGATAAATTATAAAAATAACCAAGTTATAAATCATATTTAGAAATTTTTAATTAACTTTCAACGTGATTAATACAGAGAAATAATAATACAAAAAAACAAGTAAATTCAGCACTAATTTTCAGCAAATATGCCCGTATTATGACTTATTTAAACAAAAAAAAATTAATTTAATGGATACTGGAGCTGGAATACAGTTAGCCTGCTAAAACAGATAACCTGATAATTTGAAGCTGCTGATTTAATGCAGTTAATATTATTCTGGTAATTTAAAAATGGATGTTATGTTTAATTAATAAAACTGAACCATAGAACTATCTGAATTTAGATCTGGCTTTCCAAATCTTTCTAAAACTTTTAATGCCACCACTTTTACCTTTTCGAGCTTCAAAATTATTTATCAACTCTATTATATTAGAAACAGATTTTTCTCCATCTTCTATAAGCCATTTGCCCTTCGGTATACTCAAATTATCCACATACTCAGATATCTCTTCAATTTCTGCAATCTGAATACCAAGTTCCTTTGCAAGATCAACGCTTGCATGTTGCCTGTGAAATCCAGCTAATTTAAGCGAAGGGACACCAAGAACACCTGCTTCAATAGTTAGTCCCATTCCCGCGCCGTAGATCATTCCAGAAGATGCATTCATAAGGCTTAAAAGATCCACAAATCCCTTTAAAACCTTTATTTCAGGAGATTTAACCAGGTTCTTTACATATTCAGCATCAAAACGAAAAGGAACAATTAAAACAGATTTATCAAGCTTTTCAACAATTTTTATTATCTCTGGAATGTCTTTTCCCTGCACATCCCCACCAAAAACAAGAAGAAGAAAATCCTCCACATTATATTGATTCTTTACAATCTCAATATCCTTTAGCTGTCTTTGATTGACATAAGAAGCCATTGGATACCCTCCAATAACTTCAGAGTTTATTCCATAATTTTGAGCTAAAAAATCCTGATAGTGTTTGGAAGGAACTGTTAAAAGGTTTGAAAATGCGATCATTTCTATGGGATTGTAGAAGTCCTGTTCTATGTGCAGGTCAGGTATTCCAAGGAACCTGGCTGCAGCTATTCCTTTTCTAACATCTCCGGCATTTCCACAGGTTAAAAGTAAATCTATATCTTTTCCATGAAGTGCTTTAATCGTGCTTATAATATCCTTAAAAACAAGGGATGCTATTTTAACTTTTGACCTTTTCTCAGCGCCTTTACCTCTGCTTTCACCTATATAGTGCATTTCCGTACAGAATTCTTTTAATAATTCATCTGCACCTTGACCATGAGTTAATCCTATTATTTCAGCGTCTAATTTTTCAAGTACAGGTACAAAAGCTTTTGCAGGTGCAATTTCAGCTATAACTGCGATTTTCATTGAATCACTTTATTTAGCCCAGGGCACTTTTAGTTAGATTTAAGGCAAACTGGGGACAGGCTGCAGTGTGCGTATGTATATAACTTGCAACAGTCTTCTTTTTCATCAGTCCATCCATTTCATTGGTAATCCCCTTTCCTCTAAGTATTTTAAAGGCAAATTGGGGCTTAGCTCCATTTAACAAAACTTGAGAGTAGTGAAATTCATGTCCTCTAAACTGTTCACCCTTTTTTGTAATTATATTATCACGATTTGCTTCTGCAATAACATAGCTTAAGCCCTGGACTTTTTCAGTCATCTTTGAGTCATAACTAAAGACACCGCACATTTTTTTGCCATTTATGGAGTTTGTAAGGTACATAAGACCTCCACACTCACCATAAATTGGATTGTCGTCCTGGTAGAATTTAAGGACACTTCTTCTCATGGATTCATTGCTTTCAAGTTCTTTTGCAAATATTTCAGGATATCCCCCACCAATATAGAGTGCATCCACATCAGGGATTTCTTCATCCTTAAGAGGACTGAAATGAATTACATCAGCATTATTTGCTTTTAGAGCCTCTAAGTTTTCAATATAATAGAAATTAAATGCGTCATCCATGGGAACTCCAATTTTAACTTTTTTCCTGTTTTCAGCAAGCCATGTATCTTCCCTTCCACCTGGAAGCTTTTCTGCATTCTTCATTATTGAAATAAGAGTATCAAGATCAATATTTTCCCTGACCATTTCTCCCCATTTTTCGATATAGTTCAATAGATTCTCACGCTCTAAAGCAGGAACAAGACCTAAATGCCTTTGTTCTACTGCAGTTGTCTCATCCCTTTGAATGCCTCCAATTACAGGTGTTTTTGCAAGTGTTTCCACCGCTTCTTTCGTTTTAAGGTAATGTCTTTTATTTTTTACCAGGTTTAAAATTACCCCTTCTATCTTAACAGCAGGATCAAGTGCCTTAAATCCAATTACAATTGCTGCAGCACTTTTAACAAGGCTTCTGGCATTGATTATAAGTATTACAGGAGCATCAAGTGCCTTTGCAACAGATGCTGTGCTTCCAACATCTCCAGTAGGACTGATTCCTTCATAAAGTCCTCTTACACCTTCAATTATGCCAAAATCAGCCTTTGAAGCACCAAACTGTTTGAGGGTTTTAATACCTCTTTCAAATGCTGTTCTAATCTGTCCATGAGACATAAAAAACGAATCGAGATTCCTGGAGTTATTTCCGGTTGCAAGGGTGTGATATGATGGATCTATGTAGTCAGGCCCTACTTTATATGGCTGTACTCTCCACTCTTCGGATAATGCCTTCATTATCCCTGTTGCAATGGTTGTTTTTCCTACTGCACTTCCTGTTCCAGCTAAGACTATTCTCATAAATATAGTAGGATGGGATGTTATTTAAAAATTTAGTTGGATTACCAGACTATGAATGATGATTTACTATTTAAAATGCATCTCCACCTCCACCTCCAAAGCCTCCACCTACATCACCCACTCCACCAAAATCGCCTCCACCAGAAGATGATGATGCAGCGCTCATTCCAGTGTCAAATGATGATGATAGTAATGCATAGCCTCCATAGTAATGGAAGAGGTAAATATCACTGCCTTCCAGTTGATCTTTTGGAAGATATAGTTCCATTGCTTTTCTAACAGCATCTGCAGCGCCAAGAGCTGTGGCATAGACTAAATATTTATTCCAAATTGCAACCGATTCTGGAGGGTATTCCTTGATTAAACTGAAATCCTGGATATATTTTTTAAAATTATGCCACTTAGCATCGTATTCTTTACCATATGTTGTCCATCGACCACCTGCCTTTTCTGGAAGAACCAGTGAAATTATGGATACAGATCCCAGAATAATGGAAGAAATCAAAGCCAGACTTGCCGCTGGAATTGGATCAAACATTGTGACAAAGAATATTACCACTGCTGCAATTAGCCCAAAAACATTGAAAATTTTTAGATAGGTATCTCCTTTCTTTATGAAAATCTTCTTCATTTCTCCGCTATCTAAGAACTTATTTTTTTATATTATCCTTCCAGTTGTTGTAGGTATCTCTAAGTGCATTAGAACGATCTGATAAACTCGCAGAAATATCATCCATAGATATGATGCCATCTTCTTCATATCCCTGGAGGAAGTTTAAAATGTCTAATTCAAAGTCTTTGAGCTTCGACGAATTTTTATTTTGATTAACCTCCAGGAATATTGATCCTGATAATCCAAGTTCTTCTTTTCCAGACAGTTCATTCTTTAAAAGTAGATATTTTCGCTTGATTAAATCCATTATAGTGGCTTTAAACCCATCCATATCAGGAATCCCGATCTTTTTTGGAAATCCTGGTCCACAAATTGCATTTACAATTGCGGGAGGATCATAAGTAGGTATATCCCTTTCATATTCAGTCTGTAATCAATTTTCGGTTCTCTACCAAACTTTAAATAAATAATTAAAGGTACAAAACACGCTAAAATTAATAAAACTGCTAATATTGAGTAAAGATTTGTTTTGAAGTTTATTTGATTTTGATAGTTATTCTGAGTGGCTTCTATTTGACTTAAACCATTTTGATTTATGATAATTCCATTTACAGGATTTGCAGCGAACTGATTTTTTGGTATAACTGCTCTTAATTCAAAAAAGTCACCTGAAGGAATATTTTTACTGATTACCTGGAGATCATTACCATTCCAGCTCGAATTTTGGGCAAAATATGGAGGATTAAGCCAGTATTTTACGCCGTCACGGGATTTAAAATGTATAACAGCATTCATTTGCCCAATATCTACAGACCAGCCTTCACCTACCAGTTTATACTGTAATTCAGCAATATCATTGTAAAATTTTATTGTGTGAGTAAAGTCGTATTCAATGGTAACATTAACATCCCTATCAGAAATTGGAGTGGTTTTTTGCGGATCAGAGTATAAATAAACTTTAATTTGCTTTGTATTACCATCATCAATCAAATTAAAAGTTGAGTATGCTCCCTGTGTTGATACTTTCACGTTTTGCAGCTGTTGATTACCAGTTACAGGTATATTCCTGTTTATTCCGTTATAAGTACCTGTAAAAGAATAATGGATTGTTTCCCTAACATGTAGTGTTCCATCATCCCGCAGGTAGAGATCAGAATTAATTAAAGGTATTGAATAGCTTCGATCACCTGCAAAAGCTGCTCCTCCTGAAAAAATGAATAGAAATAGTAAAATTAAGGGAATAAAATGCTTCTTATCCATATTATCACTTCATAAATTTTTTATTTATGTAGTTGGGAAATCTGTGATTCTTTCACCTAAAATTCAACTTTTGGAACAGAACGTTCAGCTTCTGCAACTTCAAAGAACTCAGCCTCTTTGAAGTTAAACTGTTTGGCAAATATGTTGCTTGGAAACATCTGGACTTTGTTGTACATTAATACCGTATCGTTGTAAAACTGCCTGGAATATGCTATTTTGTCTTCTGTTTGAGATAGTTGCTGCTGCAGATCCAGAAAGTTTTCATTGGCTTTTAAGTCAGGATAATTTTCAGCGACTGCAAAAAGACTTTTTAAAGCACCTGTTAGCATGTTATTGGCTTCGGCACTTTCTTGAACTGTTTGAGCATTTAACAAGCTTGAACGGGCCCTGGTAACATTTTCAAAAACGCCTCTTTCATGCTTGGCATATCCTTTAACTGTTTCAACAAGGTTAGGTATAAGATCTGCCCTTCTTTTTAGTTGAACATCTATACCATGCATTTTTAACTCTGTTACGTAAATCAAACTATTGTATATAGCAATCGACAAAACTGCTAAAATGATTAAAATAACCAGAATGATTCCTGAAATTATATACGTCACCATTTTAGACACCGTTTAAAATGATGCTTCTTTTACTATATATAGGTTGGTAAAAACTATTAAACCATGAAATAAATCCTTTCTGGTTTAAAAACCTTTAAAAGTGTGGATTCATATTGAAATTATTTTTCATGCCATTTAAATATAATTACTTCCTCTTTTTAATTAATTCTGTAAAACAAAAAATTAATTTATCATGCGATAAATAAAAATAACCATGAATCTGGAAAAACTCAGGGTCCTTGGAGAGTCTGCAAAATATGACCTGTGTAACTACGTGAGTGGTAACAATGCAGAAGGTAAAATACCTGGAGTTTATAACAGTACTTCACCAGGCAGGCGATGCATGCCTCTGTTTAAAGTGTTGATGACCAATAAATGCTCTAATGACTGTAAATACTGTATGAACAGTACTAAATTAGAGGGTTATGAATATGGGCCAGAAGAACTATCAAAGCTATTTTTAGATTATTACAATAAAAGGTATGTTGAAGGATTATTTTTAAGTTCAGGAATTGATGGAAGTATCGATTCTTCGATGGAAAGAGAGATCGATGTTGCAAGAATATTAAGAGATTATGGATATGAAGGCTATATTCACCTTAAAATAATTCCAGGAACCTCTTTTGACCTTATAAAAAGAGCTATGCAGCTTGCAGATAGGGTAAGTGTTAATATAGAATCTGCAACTCCTGAGGGATTAGAAGAAATTACTTCAACCAAAAATTTTAAAATCGATATATTAAGGCGTATGAAATGGATTAAAAAACTCTCTAAAAAAGACGAAAGTTTAGCTCATTCAGGTCAAACAACTCAATTTATTGTGGGGGCCACCGATGAAACCGATGAAGAAATTCTTAAAAGAACAAAATGGCTTAAAGATAAATATGAAATAAGGAGAAGTTATTTCAGTGCCTTTAATCCACTTAAAGATACTCCACTTGAACACCGTTTAGAACCCCATCCTATGAGAACTGTTCGGCTTTACCAGGCTGATTTTTTACTTAATTCTTATAAATTCAGCCTTGATGAGCTTGTTTTTGATGAAAATGGAAATATTGAAACAGGAATAGATCCAAAATACTCCTTTGCCATGAACAACAGGGATTTATTCCCTGTAGATATAAATGAATCATCTTTTGATGAACTTATAAGAGTTCCAGGAATTGGGAAGACTTCATCCCGGCGCATTGTAACCCTCAGAAAACACGGTGTGAAAATTAATAAATTAGATGAGCTCAGTAAATTAGGGGTTGCTGTAAAGCGTGCAGAACCTTTCATTAAGATTAATAAATCTTATCAAAGTACTTTAGAAGGGTTTTAATCCTATTTATAAGTTATAACTTATATCTTTTAAGTTACAAGTTAGATGTTAAAACTTATAACTGAATAAGTTATAACTAATAACTTCTAAGTTATAAGAAATTACTTATAAGTGATAAAGAATAAGTTATAATCCTCTTCAGGTCTTTGAACAGAATAATAGTTGATGCCCTAACTTAGTCCGGGACTAAATATGTTCCTCAAACAGCTCCCAAATTTCAGGATACTTTTTTTTTACTGCATTTTCAATTAAAATAGACGCTTCACTGCTAATACTAAATTCAGGCTCAGTTTTTCTTAAGTACCTTAAGACTGCGGCAGATTTCGCAGACCAAAGTGAAATACGTGGATTTTTCTTTATTTCTTCTATTATTTCTTCTACAATCTTATTATTTAAATTCAAAGCTTTATCTTTAGCTATCTTTTTATCAATTTCTTTACCAGTAGCAGCACTTTCAGATTCGGTCTTAGACTTTTTAACATGTTTTTTACTGATTAAAGCATCGAGACCTCTTCCAAGAGCACTATTTTGTTTGTTTTCAGGACTCATTATTCTCCTCCATTTTTAATATTTCCTTTGCTAAATCTCTGTATGCTTCAGAACCCTTACACTCTTCATCATAAAGAATACATGGTTTCCCATGACTTGGAGCTTCAGCAAGCTTAACATTACGAGGTATGGTTGTTTTAAAGATATTTTCTTTATCCTCAAAGTACTCAATAACATTACTGTAAACTTCTCTTCCAAGCCTTGTTCTTGAATCATAAAGTGTGAGTAAAATTCCTTTAATTCTTGAGGGACTGTTAAGACGATTTTTAACAAGTCCCATAGCTTCTATTAAATCTGCTATTCCCTCAAGTGCATAAAATTCTGCCTGAATTGGAATAATAACACTGTCTGAAGCTACCAGTGAGTTAATGGTTAGTATGCCCAGAGATGGGGGTACATCAATGAAAATGTAATCATAATACTCTTTAACAGGTTTTAGTTTTTCTTTAAGTATTGAATGAAATCCTATTTCACCACTTAATTCAATTTCAGCCCCGCTTAAAGCTATGTTACTTGGAACTATATCCAGATTCTCAACCCCTGTAGACATTATAGCTTCTAAAACAGGGTTTTTTCCAGTTAAAGTAGTGTATATACTCTTTTTAAGCTCATTCTTCTCTATTCCAAAGCTTGTAGTGGCATTACCCTGAGGATCAATGTCTACAATCAAAATTTTCCGTTTATTTATAGCTAATGCTGTTGAAAGATTCACAGCTGTCGTGGTTTTACCACAGCCTCCCTTCTGATTCAATATTGCGATTATTTCAACCATTTTAAGCCTCCTTCAGTTTACTTATAAATTTTAAGTTATAACTTATAATATTTAAAATTTCTAAGCAGCAAAAAAAGGGTTTGAATACTCTTTTTAGCCTTATGTAGATCCTATAGTGAAGTAAAAAGCTGATCCTCTGCCCAATTCTGATTCAACCCAGATACGGCCTCCATGGCACTCTACAATTCTTTTTGAGATTGCAAGACCAATACCTGCGCCTCTGTATTCATCTATGGTGTGAAGGCGTTTAAAAACTTCAAATATTCTATCCCGGTACTGAGGTTCTATTCCAATACCATTATCAGACACGCTGAAGATATATTTACCTTCATCATCTTTTTTACATGATATATGGATTTTTGGTGGAACATCTTCTTTTTTGAATTTGATGGCATTTCCAATGAGATTCTGGAAAAGTTGAATGAACTGTGTTTCATCAGCAGTCACCAGTGGAAGTTTATCATGGGTAATCTGGGCCTTATTTTTTTCAATTGTAGGTTGAAGATTAGATAAAACTGTATTCAGGATTTTTTCACTATTTACCTGTTTTAATTCATATCTTTGAGCGCTTACTCTTGAATAATCAAGTAAACCCTGAATCATTTTTTTCATATGTTTAGCAGCATCCACTACAAAGTCGATGAACTCGTCAGCATCAGGATCAAGCCTGTTTTTATAGCGTATTTTCAGTAACTGGGCAAAACTTGCAATGGTGCGCAGCGGCTCCTGCAGGTCATGGGAAGTTATGTAGGCAAACTGCTGAAGTTCGTCACTGGTGTGCTTTAATTCCTCTACAGTTTCTTTTAATTTTTCTTCAGATTTTTTTTGTTCGGTTATATCTCTGTAAATAACAGATATCCCTGTAATTTCTCCTTCATAGTTTTTAACAGGAGATAATGTTAAAGAAACATCTACTTCTCTGCCATCTTTTCTTAGTCTTTTAGCCTCGTACTGGGATACAGCTTCGCCTTCTTTAACCTTTTTTAAAAGTTTGGAAGCATTTTTCCATTCAGAAGGGCCCATCAAAATAGATTTATGTTTCCCTATAACTTCAGGAGCAGAGTAGCCGTAAATTTTTTGAGCTCCCCTGTTCCAGCTTGATATTATGTAGTTTAAATCCATACTAATAATACCGTCCTCTGATGACTTCACTATATCTGCCAGTCTTTTAGTATTTTCCTCGGCTTCATAATGCTTATAATCAATTTCATTTAAAGAATTTAAACTAATTCCACTTAAAACGAGTGAAATGATAATTAAAGTAATTATAAGTACTGTAATTCCAAAATAAGTATCAATATTCATTATTTTCCCTAAAATAATGAAATATCCAGTTAGCAGAGGAATAATAAAAACCATGGGTATTATTTTCCATGCAAGGGAACTTCCTGCCCCTGTTCCTGTAAATAAGCGCATTATGCTTTTATCTGGACGTGCAAATAGAATTGCAAGGGATATCAGTGTAAATATTACTGCTGCATAAACTGCAGTTCCTGCATAAATCATATAATAACCTGAAACACCATAAATATGGCACGTTAAAGCCAGTAAAGCCAGTATACCTACTACAACGCCTAAATACTGTGCTTGCCTGTGAACTTCTCTTTCAAGCAGTAAAATTGCTGTTCCAGCTAAAAACAGGTTCAATGCAGCAACAATTTCCATGCGATTGGGTGAAAGTGTATTGATAGCACCTGGAGCTTCCCTAAAGAACATCTGGTCTATGCCTAAATCAAGGGCAAAAAAGTACTGGATCAAAGTTAAAAACCCTGTTAAAAGCACAACAAACCCTGAAAATTGAATAATTTTCTGCTTACTCTTATTAATTATTCTTGTTTGCAGTAAAAATAAAGAAATCCCAATTAAAATAAAACAAATGGCAAGATTGGATTTTACAGTTGAAAAAGCAGGTCCTGGACTTTTAAACAGAGGGATGTTGAAAGCCCAGCCTAAAATTATTATAAACCCGAAAATAGCAATTAAAACACTTAAAACTTTTGAATAATACTTTAATTTAGAAATGGTCCTGCAATCAAGTTTTTTTACCATAAATATCAATACTAATTTTTTTTATCAGGCATAGAATACTTTAAAGTATTGATTTTTTTTTCTCTTAGTCTGTTAGCTGATTTTTGGTATATAACTACTTTAAAGCACTGGTTTAGAGATTTTTACGGTCCGGTTTTGTAAAGTTGTAAATCAGACAGATTATATTGGATTTTCAGGTATATAAAGGTATTTTATGCATAAGATATTTAAAAACTGTAAAATCCTCGTATAATAGGAGCCACCATGCAGAAAGGTGTACTGTGCTGGTTAGACAGCCACAGTATTTCACCCTGGTTAGAATAATGCCTGTAATGATTGAAGATGACATGAGTTAAGTTATGTGGATACGTAATAATAAATTTACTGTTTTTAATATTAAATTAGTATATATTCAGAAATTTTCCAATTATTCAGGTCATTCTTGCTGCAAGCGCTGCATCAGCATAACCCACAGTAACCTTTATCAGTTTCAACTATAAATTTGTCATTATTTTCTGTTGTGGCTTCAATAACGTGTTTCATTGTTTCCCTGCGTTTGTGGGATGCTGTGATGTCTAAAAACACGATTTAATCGGCTCCCTCTTCGTAGTAGCGAGTTGCAAGGTCGACTGGCTCTCCAGCATAATCTGCTTGAATTCAACCCCTTTAACAACCCGCCCGTGGGGCACGTTTAAATCGCAGTTAAGACACGGTATGATTCTTTTTGTAAGCATTTATAATTCCTCATAATTCAAAGTGCTATTTAATACTTTAAATATAATTATCCTTTTTTAAAGAATGTTTTTAAATCTGTCTTTTTTAATTATGAAGTGACTATCTGTAAAATATGTATTTTCTGTGATTATACTGGGATTTAAAGTAATCAAAGATTCAACATATCCTTAAAGAATGGGAGAAAAAAGAGGTAATGAAAGATGAAAACGCTTGAAGAAATAAAAAATATCTTAAGGGAACAAAAAAACGAACTTAAGGAAAGGTATGGTGTTAAAAAAATAGGTATTTTTGGCTCTTTTGCAAGAGGTGAGCAGAAGGAAATAAGCGATGTTGATATTTTAGTTGAATTTGAAAGACCAATAGGTCTTAGGTTTTTTGAGCTTGCCGATTATATCGAGGAGATATTGGGAATAAATGTTGACTTGCTTACACCAAATTCTTTGAAGCAAAAACCTTTACTTTGGCAAAGCGCAGCGGAGAATCTGCTTTATGTCTAAGAGAAACTGGAAACTCTTCGTTGTGGACATCTTAGAAAGTATTAAAAAAATTGAGAGGTATATTGCTGGTTTCTCATACAAGGAATTATATAAATGACGAAAAAACAATAGACGCTGTTGTAAGAAACCTTGAGATTATTGGAGAAGCAGCAAATCAGATACCAATGGAAATACGACAAAGAAATAAAGAAGTACCATAGTCTCAGATTGTTGGATTAAGGAACCGTTTAATTCATGGTTACTTTGTAATTGACTATGAAATTGTTTGGTATATAGCTAATAATGAACTACCAGAATTGAAAAAGCAAATAGAAAAGATTTTAAATGGGGATCTAACTTCTGAGAGGATTACCTATATTCAGGTAATACATGCATTCCTACTTTATTGTCACTTCATTCAAAAATAAAAATAAATGATTAAGCTTTACAAAAGACCTGTTTTAATAAATCGTAACCTTTTAAAAACGTACAGGGATCCCTCTTTCTTTTAAATACTCCTTAACAGTACCTACAGGATACTCTTTATAATGGAAAATACTTGCTGCAAGCGCTGCATCAGCATAACCCACAGTAAATGCATCATAAATATGTTCTGGAGTTCCACAACCTCCTGATGCAATAACAGGAATATTGACGGCTTCACTTATGGCTCTGTTAAGGTAATTGTCGTATCCATCTTTTGTGCCGTCACGGTCCATTGATGTCAGTAATATTTCACCGGCTCCACGTTCTTCACATTCTATGGCCCATGCAATGGCATCAATTCCTGTGAATTCACGCCCACCGTAGATACTGCAGTCATACCAGCAGTAACCTTTATCAGTTTCAATTATAAACTTGTCATTATTTTCTTTGGGGTTTTCAATGTATCGGCGTTTTGCATCTATTCCAATTACACAGGCCTGGGACCCTACAACTTTTGATGCCTCATTTATGAGGTCGGGGTTGTGGATAGCTGCTGTATTTGTGGAGCATTTATCAGCCCCGGCCTTAAGCATGGTTATGTAATCTTCAGGTTTTCTGATCCCGCCGCCAACACAAATGGGGACGAATACGTTTTCTGTTGTGGCTTCAATAACGTGTTTCATTGTTTCCCTACGTTCGTGGGATGCTGTGATGTCTAAAAACACGATTTCATCGGCGCCTTCTTCGTAGTAGCGAGTTGCAAGGTCGACAGGTTCTCCAGCATATCGAATTTGTTTAAATTCAACCCCTTTAACAACCCGCCCGTGGGGCACGTTTAAATCACAGTCAAGACATGGTATAATTCTTTTTGCAAGCATAATTTATTTCCTCTTTCCTTTAATTTTTTAAAAGTCATTTATAACTATAACTCATTCTCTTTATGATCAATGTTTTAAAGGCTGTTTGAATTATTTCAATTTTTAAGATAACATTTTTTTCTTTATCTAAAATAGCTATGTAATACCTTATATTCTGTGATTTATAAACATTTTAAATTCGTGATTAAAATACGAATTTTGGTTTTTAAGCGTTTTAAAAACCTTATTTCACTGATTTTAGAAATAATATAATTTATTTTAGTAATAAATTTCATATATATTTTGCTAAAGTAGTAATACTTTTTAATAAAAAGCTAATATTTATATAGGTTAAAATTCAATGAAGATTGGTGATAATATGAAATTGGAAAATTTTAAGAGAGAATCGCTGATACCATTGCCAGTGGCGTTTATTTCTACAGTCAGTAAAGATGGTATTAGGAACATAGCACCATATTCTTGTGTTATGCCTATTTTACGCCCATTTGACTTAGTTTGCATGGCTTCAGCAAAAATGAGGGATACATTTGTTAATATAGAAAGCACAGGGGAATTTGTTATTAATATGCCTGGTACTGATATGGTAGATAAAGTGATACCAACAGCGTTGCACGTTCCTTTCGATGTTAATGAATTCGAACTGGCCAATTTAAAAGAAAGGCCTTCAAAAAAAGTCAAAGCGCCTGGAATTGAAGGTTGTTATGCGTGGATGGAGTGCAAACTGCATAACATGCATGAAGAGATGTATGACGGATTCCCATATCTCTTGCTTCTTGGTAAAGTGGTACATCTTGAGATAGATGATACTATCTACAACTCAGAAGATGGTTCATGGAACGTAGAGAAGGCTAAACCGTTAATGATGACTGGATCGGATCATGGTATGCATTTCTGCACAGTCAAAGATATCAATAAATTTGAGCCTTATGGGGCTATGTTTGAGGATGGTAAAGATCCGTTATCATGGATGTATGAAAAAAAGGAGGTACAAAAATGCAAATAAAAAGTATGGAAGATTTTAATAAGTTGGAAAAGCCACGAGTTCAAAATATACCGGGTTTTTATGGTGAAGAACTCATTGAAGGCGTTGTTATGAAGGACATGGATCTATTCAGTGATGAGAGAGGATTTTTGACCGAACTCATACGTTTAGATGATGAAGAACTGAAAGCACAGAATATCAAGCAGATAATTGCTTCATATTCCTATCCTGGAATGATTAAGGGATGGCATCTTCATTCTAAACAGGAAGATCACCTGTTTTGTGTTACTGGAATGGTAAAAGTTGCTTTATATGATTATAGGGAAGATTCACCTACCTACAAAGTTCTTAATGAAATATTTATGGGTGAAAAATATCCTCGTGTAGTTTACATCCCTCCAGGAGTCTTCCATGGCACAAAAAATGTGGGCAATGAGATATCTGTGGTGATAGGAATGCCTTCATTGTTCTATGATCCCGAAGATGTAGACGAAAGACGAGTCAATCCTATTGACAATGACATAGTTCCATATGACTGGAGCTGCAAAATGGAGTAAAAACTCATAATCAAAGAAGAGGAAGGTAGGACGTGTTAAATATGCCTAAGTTGATTATTAGTGGCCGTGGTGGTAGTGGAAAGAGTACACTAGTGACTCTTCTGGCACACCGACTGGGAGAAAAAGGAAAAGTTCTGGTAATAGACGAGGATGAATCTAATCTTGGATTAGGTATGATGTTAGGAATCGAACCACCCGAAAAAACCCTTATGGACTATTTAGGTGGCAAACCTGTAGTAATGGAAAAGTTGATGGCTATGATTAAAGACGAAGGAAGTGAACAGGTAGAATTTTTCACGCAAAAAACTGATTTAAATAGTTTATCGCCAGAATTTGTGCGTTGGAATGGATCTGTAGCTTTAATGCAAATAGGTAAGATTGAACACACTATGGAGGGATGTGCCTGTCCTATGGGAGCTGTAGCCCGAGATTTCTTGAACCATTTGACAGTAGAAGAAGATCAATGGGTTTTAGTAGACACTGAAGCTGGAGTAGAGCACTTTGGACGTGGAATAGTAGAAGGTGCAGATATTGTAGTGATGATAGTGGATCCTTCCAACGATGCAGTTTTACTAACTGAAAAAGCTGCAAAATTGACAGGGGAAGCAGGTAAAGATTTTGGAGTTATTTTGAATAAAATTGATGAGAAAACGAAACCCATTTTAAAAGAAATGCTGACTGCAAAAGGTATCGCAATTAAAGGTATTTTACCTTATTCTCCAGTTATAGCACAAATAAATCTTCAGGGGGAATCTTTAGAGGCATACACTATATGGGAGGAACTGGATGAGCTGATAATGGGGATTAACTCATAGATATTAATGTGATTAACGTTGTATATTGCTAATTATTTCTTAATTAGCTGCAACAGTTTTAATTTTCTATTTTTTTCTTTTGATTAATCGGCAAATTTAGGCAAATTTATAAAGTATCTGAGGATATATTTCTTTTTCAATAATCTAAAAAATAAAAGTATTAGGGGTGATAATATGGAAAAATCAATGTATATACTACCATTTTCAGAAGTTACAAAGTTTCACGGTCATGTATGCCCTGGAACTGCTATAGGGTACCGTGCAGCGGAAATAGCTATAAAAGAACTTCGCTCACCAAGATCAATGGATGAAGAGTTTTTGGCCATTGTAGAAAATGACAGCTGCAGTGTAGATGCTATACAGGTTTTAACAGGCTGCACTTTCGGGAAAGGAAATTTAATATTTAAGGATCATGGAAAACACGTATACTCATTTGTAAACAGGAATACTGGCGATACTTTACGTTTATCTTTAAATAAAGGCATAGATGAAATGGACCCAGAATTTGCTAAAATTAGAGAAAAAGTTTTCTCTGGATCAACCAGTGAAGAAGAAAAAGCAGAGTTTGAAAAGCAAAAAGATAAAACATCTTATGATATTCTTGACATGCCAGATAATGAATTGTTCAAAATAGAACATGTAAAAATTGAAATTCCTGAAAAAGATAGAATATTCCAGTCAGTTAAATGTGCTAAATGTGGAGAGCTGGTTGCAGAACACAGAGCACGGGTAGAAAAAGGTAATTTTGTGTGTATCCCGTGCTTTGAGGACTATTCAAGAACTTAAATCTCTTCTTTCTTTTTTAATTCCACCTAATTTATAATAAAGTTATGTAAAATTCTGTTTTAACTATCTTTTTTGAGTTATTTTTGAAAATTGTTTTAGTTTAAACATAGAATTTGAATACAATTTGATATGTCCATTCAGTATTACTTAATGCAATTTTTTGAGTATTACGTTCGTAAAGATCCTTTATAAATGTGTTATTAATTTATTTTTAAGTATTATGATTAAAGAATTCATTTATAAATGTATTATTACTTCGATCGAAAGTATTATAAGTTATTCCCTCTAATTTATACGTAATGGAGGTGATTTTATCAATCAAAAGTTAATAGCAGGTATTATTATTGTTGTAGTATTACTAGGCGGAACCTTGATCTATGCCTTAGGTATAGGTAGTATAAATTCAAACAGTGAAGGCATAGTTTCCATAACTGATATGGCAGGTAGAACAGTTCAGGTTCCAGCCCAGGTAAACAAAGTTGTGGGAACAGGATGTTCCGGTAGAGAAATAGTGTATTTAAATGCCAGTGATAAGATGGTTGGAATAGAACAGATAGAATCTAATTCAACAGGAGGATGGGGAAATCAATTACCGTACATGATTGCACATCCTGAACTGATGAGCCTTCCTATTGTTGGTAATGCAAAGACATCTACAGTAAATTATGAAAAAATAGCAGAACTTAAGCCAGATGTTGTATTTGCAGGAACTGCAGAACAGGCAGAGGATATACAATCTAAAACAGATATTCCAACGGTTGTTGTATATGTAGGGGCTGTTGGAACACCCCAACAGATGGATACTTACGAAAAATCTTTAAAAATGATGGGTGACGTGCTAAATAAGGAAAACAGGGCAGAAGAACTAGTTAACTACATCAACTCCTGCGAAGAAGACCTTGCAAATAGGGCAAAAAGCGTTTCAAATAGCAGAAAATCAAAAGTGTACGTTGGTGGGCAAGCTTACCGGGGAGTGCATGGCATCACATCCACTAATCCGCATTATCCTCCTTTTGTAATGTTAAATGCATCAAATGTTGCCAGCGGAATTAATGATACAAATGCTACTTTACATGCTATTCAGATAGATAAAGAGCAGTTGATAAATTGGAATCCTGACATGATCTTCGTCGAAGGTGGAAGTATACCTATGATAGAGAATGACACTAAAAATCCAGAGTATCAAAACATTAACGCCATAAAGAGTGGTAATGTCTATGGTGTATTGGCTTACTGTATGTACAGTTACAATAAGGATGAAATGTTTGCCAATGCTTATTACATTGGAAAAGTTCTCTATCCAGAGCAGTTTAAGGATGTGAATCCAGAGGAAAAAGCTAATGAGATATTCATAGAGTTCAATGGCGGATCTGGTGGATCAGTTTACAAGACATTGAAAGCGCAGTATGGTGGATTTAAACAGCTAAATCTTTAATTTATCTTTTTATTTCTTTTTAAAATGAAGGTGATAAAATGAATGTTACAGATCGTCCAGCGATATCAGTAGAAGGACTGCAAAACATTGTTCAAAACGCTGTCAATGGTTTGAAGATATTTAATCTCCTGAAAACTTCAATAGAAATGGGAATTTTTGATTTTTTAAACAAAGAAACAACATGCAAACAACTTTCTGAAAGACTCGAAATTGAACCAGTGTTAACTCATTATCTCTTAGAAATACTTGTGGAATTAGGGTTGGTAGAAAAAATAGGGGAATCTTATAAAAATACGCCCCTTTCAGAAATATATTTAAACTCTGAATCTGAATATAAACGGGTTAACTGTATACTGTCTATGGAAGAACCAGCTAATCTATGGCATAATTTAAACAATACTCTAAAAGGTAAAATAGCAAGAAAAGATGAAACTTTTTTCCCATTCATTATACAAGTCCTTGCTGAAGATTGTTTATCTGGTGAATTACAGGATACATCTGAATTAGTAGCAAATTATGATGAATTTAAACATTCAAAGACTTTGCTTGATCTGGGAGGGGGCCATGGAATGTATTCAATTGCTTTTAGTCAGATTAATCCAGATCTGCACTGTTATGTCTTTGACCTGCCGGATGTTGTAAAAGAAACTCAAAAATATATTGAGAGGTACAATTCTAACGTTCAGACCATCCCTGGAAACTTTTACACCGATGATTTTGGAGGTAGCTACGACATAATTTTTTCATCGTACAATCCAGGAGGTAAAAACCCTGAAATTGCCAGAAAGGTTTATAATTCTTTGAATTTGAATGGGTTATTTATAAACAAACAATACTTCCCTGAAAATGGTTCTAACTCTTTAGGAGATCTTTTAGATAACATGGAATGGAACTTCACCAAATTTGAAAAATCTAACAAAGCAAGTAAAAGATTCACATTTAAAGAAGATTTATCATTCGGAGAATATTTGGAATTTTTAGAGAACCTTGGATTTTCAGTGCTGGATGTGCACACCATAAATCATTTTAACACGTCTTTTGGAACCATATCCGAGGATAAAATGATAATAGCCAAAAAAGTGAGATAATTGAGCTTTAAAGATAAAACAGTAACAAGTTATAAATCTTATGTAAGAAATAAAGTATATATTGGAATTTTTTTAGTTCTGGCTTTGATTATAGCAGTAATTTGCTCGATTAAAGTGGGTGCTGCAAATTTATCCGTCTATGATATAATTAATGCTTTAATTAACGGGCAGGCAGATGGAGCTTTGATTATCTGGAATATCCGTATTCCAAGAATTCTCGCTGCTATAATAGCAGGATGCTGTATGGGTATTGAAGGATGTATAATGCAGAATGTTCTTAGAAATCCATTAGCAAGCCCTTTTACAATGGGAATTACACAAGGAGCGGCTTTTGGAGCTGCATTTGCCATTATAGTTTTAGGTGCTGGAACCTTGCACAGTACACAGGCTGATGCTGTCATTGTAAATAACCCATATCTCACGGTTTTTGCAGCATTTTTAGGAGCAATAATTGGAGTTAGTATAATCCTTTTAATAGCCAGGGCTCGAGGCATAACACCCGAAGCGATGATACTTGCAGGGGTGGCTATGAGTTCCCTGTTCATTGCAGGAATGCAGTTTTTACAGTATTTTGCATCAGATACACAGGTTGCAGCCACAGTATTTTGGACCTTTGGAGATGTTGGAAGGGCAATGTGGAACGACGTCTGGATCATGTTTGTACTCCTGATACCCGCTTTGATATATTTCATGTATCATGCATGGGATTATAATAGTCTTGAAAGCGGTGAAGAAACTGCAAAGGGATTAGGAGTCAATACAGATAGAATAAGGCTGCATGGGATGCTGATTTCTTCATTTACAGCAGCAGTGACTGTAGCATTTCTTGGAGTTATTGGTTTTGTGGGATTGATAGCTCCACATATCATGAGAAGAATTATCGGAAATGATCACAGGTTTTTAATCCCAACAGCAGCTATTCTCGGTGCTTTAATACTGTTAGTGTCTGATACAGTTGCAAGGGCGGTACTATCTCCAATTATATTACCAGTAGGTATTATAACTTCATTTTTAGGGGCGCCACTGTTCTTTTATATAATAATAAAAATGAGGCGGTAAAATGATTCTTTCGGTGGATAAAGTTGAATTTTCTTATGGGAACGTGACAGTACTCAAAGATGTAAACTTTAAGGTTAAAAAGGGCGATCTTGTTTCAATATTGGGAGTTAATGGTTCAGGCAAGTCCACTTTAATGAAATGTATAAACAGAATCCTGAAATTTAACAGAGGAATGATCATTGTCGAGGATAAAGACATAAAGGAAATGAAAGAAATTGAAATTGCAAGAAAAATGGGTTACGTACCTCAAAAATCAGAAGCAGGATTTTTCACGGTTTTTGATGCGGTTCTCCTTGGTAGAAAGCCTTACATAAAGTGGGATGTTTCTAAGAGAGATATAGAACTAACAGAAAAAATATTGAAGCTTATGAATCTTGAAGAGTACGCATTACGATACATAAACGAGTTAAGTGGTGGAGAACTTCAAAAAGTGGTTATAGCAAGGGCATTAGTTCAAGAACCCCAAATTTTACTTTTAGATGAACCTACAAGCGGTCTTGACTTGAAAAATCAGCTGGAAGTAATGAAAATTATAAGGGAAGTATCAAGTACGCAGAATATTGCTTCAATTGTTGTAATGCATGATATAAATCTCGCCCTTAGATATTCTGACAAATTTATAATATTAAAGGATGGCCAGGTATTTACTACGGGTGGAAGAGAAGTTATAACATCGGATATTATAATGGAAACCTATGGTGTTGATGTGCATGTTAAAAACTTTGGGGGAGTTCCACTGGTTATCCCTAAGTCTCAATGAGCTAACTATTATTTATTCAGCATGAATTTAATCAGTCGAGCATTCCACATCTTTGCATGCCAACTGGCGAAATATTTGCTATTGTCAATATTACAATAAATTTATAATAAATAAAGTTAAAGCATAATAATAGTAAACCTTTGTTTTGATAAAAATTTGAATGGGCCTGTAGTCTAGTCAGGATATGACGTGGGACTTCGGATCCCAAGGTCGGGGGTTCAAATCCCTCCAGGTCCGTTTTCTTTTGTTTTTGATCAACCTTTTTTTAAAAGGTTGGTTTGAATCCCTCCAGGTCCGCATTAAACTCTGCAAAAACCATTTTAAGTGTATTAACTTTCATTTTTAGGTTCTTCTTTAGGAATTTTATCCTCAACCATCCAGTCTTCCTGAGCATCGATGGCTTCCTTAAAGTTACGCGGTAAAAGCGCCTTGTAAAGTGGATTATTAAACAACATGTTCACGTTCCCGTCAAGGATGTAAGTAGCGCAAAAATCGTCTTCTGCACGCATTCCACGCCCATAAGCTTGAATAAGAGTCATAATTGTTTTATAAGCGTACCATTTAGGATCCTGTTTTCTCCTGCTATTTATCTGCTTATCTCCAAGGTAAGGGAAGGGTATTTTGTAAATTACCTGAAACTGGCACTTTTCGTAGGGCAGATCCACGCCTTCACTCATCGAAGGACTTACCAGGACCATAGGTTTGTTTGTATTTTCAAACTGCATTAATTTCATTTCTCTGTTTAGGGGAGTATGGCCCATAAGACGTGGGTTGTCCAAATGGCCCATTATATATTTCTGGCACTTATAATTGTGGGTGTGAATCAGTCCTTTTTCTCTTTTATGATGTTCTATGATTTTTTTAAGGATTGGAATAGTTTTAGGTGCCGTAAATTTTATAGAACGCTTGGACATGTTTCCCACAGGTTTTATATAAACAGGACGTCTTGATGGGGGAAAATTGCTCCTTACTTTAATGGAATAAGCTTCATTATAATCAATTCCAAGCCATTTACAGAATAATCTATGGTCCAGGATTGTTGCACTCATAAGAAGGCATATATCTGCGTGTTTAAACAACATGTTCTTTGCATAGGAATTGACCTTCAAAGGCTTAAAAGAAACCCTTCCTTGAGCTGGATCCACAACCCAGTTTTCAGGATTATCTTCCAGGTTATTCAATAGTTCGCCTAATCTGAATCTGGTGCTTAATATTCTATCTGCCTTATTTTTAGGCAGATTTTTGGTGTTGATCTCTTTATAGGCATTGTAGAGGATTTCTATAAAAATAATCCATTCTTCAGGGTCTTCATAACTGAGCATCTGGGGCGGTATTGTTTTTTTAATGTCCTTTTCCAGTCTTTCGTTAAGTAAATTAACCTCCATTCGACTCATGAGCTTATTTTCGATGTTATGAGCTTCATCAAGTACCATGAAAGTTCTCTTTGAGAAATGCCGAACATAGTTAAGTTCAAGAAGCGCATAGTCATAATTCATCAGAGTTATATCACTGTTAATGGCATCAGCTTTCTGTTCCCAGTAGTTGCATTTATCAAGTGATTTGAAGTAATAGGGAAAACCTCCGCTATCTTCGAATGCAAAATGGGTTTGGTCAGTTTCCTTTTTTGATATTCCATGTTCACAGGAGAATTTACGTGATTGTGGTGTTGTCTGACATACTCCTGTATCGCAGCTTGCCTCTAAATTTGCAGATTTGCATGAAAAATTTCCCCTGCCTTTTACCAGATTATAGTAGAATTCACGGGCATACTGTGATTGGAGCTGTTTGGTCATTGTAAGGATATATGCAGGCTCGTAAATCCTTGCCAGGGTAGTTGCTATGGCTGATTTTCCAGTTCCGGTTCCTGCTTCAAGTACGATGTATTTAAATCCCTCATCTATTGCATTTTTAATTTTTGATATTATCTGGAGCTGTCCTTCCCTTGGCTCTTTAAAGGGAAAGTTTTCAATTACAGAAGATTCTATGTGAGGATTTTCTTCTTTAAGCTTTTTAATGAGTTTTTTAGATATTCCTGTAGCTCTTTTACCATTTTTTTTATCATCCCTTGAGCAGATACATCGTTGTTTTATCATTTTACATTCGCTGCAAAAAAAGCTGTCATCCATAATCATTTATATTTGGATAATGCTATAAATAGATAAACCTGAAGAAAATTTTGTTAATTATGTTGTTATTACTAATTCACTTAATTTAAAGTATCAAAAATAAATATTAAGCTTAATTGGGGTTAAATTTATGAAAAAAGGCAAATTTATAGGTGTTGGCGTTGGTCCAGGAGAGCCTGATCTTTTAACAGTTAAAGCTGTTAAGACATTGCATGATGTGGATGTTATATGCGCGCCAAGATCAAAGGAATCAAAGCCGAGTTTAGCATTATCTATTGTACAGACTGTATTGGATGATCGAAAAGATGATTATGAAACATTAGAACCACTTTTTCCAATGATTGAGGATGAAATATCCCTTCAAAAGTATTGGGATGATGCTGCAGCTCTTATAGCGACGAAATTAGATGCTGGACTGGATGTAGCTTTCATAACCTTGGGGGATCCAACAGTTTACAGTACATTTTCTTATGTTTTTAAAAGAATTAAAGGTCTTGAATATGAAACATTGATAATTCCAGGGGTCACGTCTTTTACTGGATGTGCTGCAAGTGCTAATATTCCTTTAGCTGAAAAAGACGAGATTATTGTAGTAGTTCCCAAAGTAGATGAAAGATTATCCAAGATTTTAGAACATGGAGATACCTTTGTTATAATGAAGACGTCGAGGCATTCAGATTTACTAAAAGACGCTGTTAATAAGGATGAAAGGGAGAAAGAAGTAGTATCGGTTCAAAACTGCAGTATGAAAGATGAAGCTGTTTTTAATGGGTTTGCAGGTAATAAAAAGTATCTTTCAACTACAATAGTGAAATTCAAAGCCAAAAAATGATATAGATTAAATAAAGGGACTTTAAATGCATTTATCTCAAAAAAAACTGGAGGATGCGCCAGACAGCATGAAAGTCCCAATAACTTATCTTTTCATGCTATTTTTCAGGGGTTTTCTCTTTTATAACAAAACAGCAGTATTTATCGCCCTTGGCATAGCACTTAACTTCTTCAGCGTGCATGTCATGGCCAAAATACCTGGAAAAAATAGCTTCCAAAACTCCGGAATCAAATGCACAGGCAGACCTTCCAATTTTTGGGAGGTCTTCACATTCAAAACAATCATAAGCATTTATAATCAGAGGCTTGCGACTTTTAACTTCAACTCGTCCTAATTTATTACCTTCCCAGAACTCTGCAATGTTTTGAATGAATTTATCAATATCATGTGCTTCTAACTCTTTATAAACAGTTTCCCCTACTTTTATACCTGCTTGATGTAATAGTGGGTCTATATTGATGCCTTCTTTTAAGAGGGCAACTCTGATTGTCCTGAACATGAGTCTGAAAAATTCAAATGGATCCCTGTAGTCAGAGATTCCTGAAAAATATTTTTCTGCACCGGTCTCCAGCTCTTTTAAAGGAGATATATCTCCTAAGTATCGTGATTTGATATAGAATATTTTTCTTCGACGATCTTCTGGATCCTGTCTGTAATCGATTATTTTGTGGTCTACCAGGGATTGGAGGTGTTCTGAAACGGTGGATTTGGATCTGCCGGTGTGTTCCACGATGCGATCAAAACTCATTTCATTTTCCCCAAGTAGAGTTAATATTTGAGTCTTCATAGGGCTTTTTATTACACTCACGCCTTCTGGTGTGGAGAAAAGTTTTGCACTGACTTTCTTTTTTGAAATTTTTCCTTTATCCATTAATAATCACAGTAATAGTTATGATTTTCATCTTATATAATTAGTTCGGGTATATCAATACGTTCGGAAAAAACCAAACAGAAAAATTTATATAGAATTAGTTCGGATATAACCATACATTGGGAAAAACCAAACAAAGTTTAGGAGGATTAGCATGAAAGCCTTTTGGAAAAAATCAACAAACCCCAATACGGAGGGGAGTGATATGAAAGCAGAATCTGTAAAAATAAAGGATGGAGTATACTGGGTAGGAGTTTTAGACTGGGATATTAGAACTTACCATGGTTATACTCTTAACGGGACAAGTTACAATGCTTACATGGTTTTTGGAGACGATAAAGTAGCTTTAATTGACAACTCATATCCTGGAACATTTCCTGAGATGATGGCAAGAATAGAAGACGCTTTAAAGAAAGAAGGAAAGGATAAAATCGATGTAATTGTGCAAAACCACGTGGAAAAGGACCACAGCGGACTTTTACCAGAATTACATAAGAAATATCCAGAAGCACCAATATACTGCACAGAAATTGCCGTAGGAGGACTGAAAAAACACTTTCCAGCTATTTCAGGTGCTGAATTTATAACAGTGGGCACAGGAGACACTCTGGATTTAGGAGGGAAAACCCTCGCTTTCCTGGAAGCATTTTTACTGCACTGGCCTGACAGTATGTTTACGCTTTACGCTGAAGAAGGTATACTGTTTCCTAACGATGCATTTGGACAACATTTATGCTTCCCACAGCGATATGACCATGAAATACCAGAATATGTACTGATGGACGGTGCTAAGAAGTTCTATGCAAACCTGGTGACCCCTTTATCTAAACTGGTACTTAAAAAATTCCAGGAAGTCACTGACTTGGGCCTTCTGGAACAGATCAAGATGATAGCACCATCTCATGGCCAGATCTGGACAGACCCCATGAAAATCATAGGTGCCTACAGTGACTGGGCCACAGGAAACTGCAAGGATAAAGTAACTATAGTTTATGACACCATGCACTATTCAACCCAGAAAATGGCTCATGCACTTGCAGAGGGAGTTATAAGTGAAGGAGTAGATGTTGCAATGTACTACCTCCACGTGGATGAAAGAAGCGAAATCGTTAAGGACATCTTAGAAAGTAAAGCCATAGCTCTTGGAGCACCCACAATCTATGACGAACCATTTCCAAGTGTGGGAGACCTTATATACTACCTTAGAGGACTTAAATTCAATAGAACAGGTAGAGAACGTCTTGCAGTGACTTTTGGATCTATGGGTGGTGAAGGTGGAACTCCAAAAAACCTTGCAGAAGATTTAAAGACCTGCGGATTTAATGTGAAGGAGCAATATGAAGTTTACTATGTTCCTGATGCAGATGAACTGGAAAAGTGCTTCCAGACAGGTAAAAGACTGGCCCAGGAGATTAAAACCCTTTAACATTGGTTTAAAAAAGTTTTGGTGAGGAAATATGGAAATAATAAATGAACACGAAATTGGAGTTTGTAAGGAAACAGATTTAGAAAAAGTAGTACAGGCCAATTTCAACGGGGAATGTCAGGAAGTGGGAATGTATCTGGCCATGGCCAGACTGGCACAAAGAGATGGGCTTCCAGAAGTAGCTGAAGTTTTAAAAACAATTGCCTTAGAAGAAGCAGAACATGCATCCCATTTTGCAGAAATGAATGGTGTAATTAAACCTTCACTTAAAGAAAACCTGGAGATGATGCTTAAAGGAGAAATCATGGCCAATAATGAGAAAAAGGCTGCGGCTAAAGAAGCTAAAGAATGTGGCATAGATATTGCACATGATTTTTTTGATGAGAGTTCCAGGGACGAAGGCCGCCACGCTAAAATGTTACAGGGGATTTTGGAGAGATACTTTTAAGTCTACCGCTGCTTAACACCTCTCCTGCTTTCATTTCTTTTATTCATTTTTTTCAATTACAAAACAGCAGTATTTATCACCCATGGCATAACATTTTGTCTCTTCCACCTCTCTTTTATCTTCAAAATAAGCGGAAAAAAGCGCCTTTAAAATCCCTGCATCAAATGCACAGGCGGGCTTTCCAAGATAGGGTAAATGTCTGCATTCGTAACATTCTGAAACTTTAATTACAAGCGGATCAATGCTTTGAACTTCTACACCGCCCAAATAATGAGTCTTCCAGAATTGAGCGATATTTTGCAGAAATTTATTCATATCTGGATCATATACTCTTTTATAAAGTGTTTTACCAACATTTATGCCTGCTTCATGAAGTATAGGGTCAATATTCATTCCTTGTTTTATTAAACCTACTCTTATTGTTTTAAACATTAATCTGAAAAATTCAAAAGGGTCGCCATCGCTCATAACGTAGCCAGACACGTAATCTTCTATCCTGTCCCCTGATTTTTTCTCCTTTGATAAATCTCCCAAATACTCAGAATTAATAAAAAAAATCTTCTTCCGGGCATCGTTAGGGTCTGGTTTAGAATCTATAATTCCCTCATTTACAAGCTTTTTGAGATGAACAGATACTGTAGATTTAGCTTTCCCTGATAATTCCACTATCTGGTCAAAGTTCAGTTCTCCTTCTTTGAGCATTGATAATATTTTAGATTTTACAGGACTATCCACAGTTCGAACGCCATTTGATGTTGCAAAAAGTTTTATTTGTGCGTTATCATTATTATTATTATTATTATTATTATTATTATTATTTAGATCATCCATTAGAATAATTCTCTCCTGTATTTAATTTTAAAGCCTTTACTCCTGCTTAACCTGAGTATGTTATGACTCTCAGTTAAAAATATGGTCACCGTAACTTATATATACTACTGTTTGCATAGAATAGAACATTCGTAAGTATACGAACATAAGAGAATGGAGGAATGGTATGAAACTATTTGGTAGAAAAAATTCTGAATCATCAGGAAGTGGATGTGCAGCACCTGTAAAAGAAAAATTAGACATGTTCTGTTACCAGTGCTCACAAACAGCAATGGGAACAGGTTGTACTGTAAGAGGGGTTTGTGGAAAAGAAGCAACTGTTGCAAGACTTCAGGATAACCTTTTATTTGCAATTAAAGGAATCTCAGCCTACCTGTATCATGCAAGGGAATTAGGATACACAGATTCTGAAATTGACGGATTCATGGAACGCGGATTTTACTCCACACTTACAAACGTGAACCAGGACGCAGGCGAATTCGTTAAACTGGCAGTTGAAGCTGGTGAAATGAATATAAAAACCATGCAGCTTCTAAAGAAAGCCCATATAGAAACCTACGGCGAGCCAGAACCAACAACTGTAGAAACAGGAACTAAAAAAGGGCATGGAATTGTTGCAACCGGACACAGCCTTAAAGCACTTGAAGAACTACTTAAACAGACAGAAGGAACAGGAATCAATGTTTACACTCATTCAGAGCTTCTTCCGGCCCACGGATACCCTGAATTTAAAAAATACGACCACCTTGTGGGTCAGCTTGGAGGGCCATGGTTTGATCAAAGAACAACGTTTTCAAAGTACCCTGTTGCAATTCTTGGAACATCAAACTGTGTATTAATACCTAAAGAAGATTACAGGGAGAGGATGTTCACATCAGGAGTAGCCCAGTTACCAGGCGTGCAGCACATAGAAGATTACGATTTCACACCTTTAATTGAAAAGGCAAAATCATTACCAGAACTTGAAGAAGAGGCAGGAGACAAAGTATTTACAACAGGATTTGGAGCTTCAACAATTCTTTCACTTGCACCAAAGATAAAAGAACTCGTAGAATCTGGAAAAATCAGAAGATTCTTTGTTGTTGGTGGATGCGACTCACCATTACCTAAAGCCAGCTATTACAGGGAATTTGTGCAGAATTTACCTGAAGATACAGTTGTATTAACTCTGGCGTGCGGTAAATACCGATTCAACGACTTAGTACTTGGAGATATCGAAGGGATCCCTCGTTTAATTGATTTAGGGCAGTGTAACGATGCAATAGTTGGTGTTGACATCGTGGCAGCTTTATCTGAACTTTTCGGCCTTGAAATTAACGACCTTCCTCTCTCATTCGTTTTAAGCTGGATGGAACAGAAAGCTGCAGCCATACTCTGGAGCCTCCTTGCACTTGGAATAAAGGGAATCTATCTTGGTCCAATTGTCCCTGCATGGGTAAACGAGGACATTTTAAATGTTCTCATTGAAAACTATGATATAAAAACAATTGGAGACCCAAAAGAGGATATTAAGACAATTCTGGGATAATTCCCATCTTTTTTTTATTTTTCAAACATTCAATTCTGTTTTCAAGTTTCATGGCATAATAACAAACTTTATATATAATTAGTTCGGATATAACCATACATTCGGATAAAACCAAACAATTTATAGAATGCATAAATTTATGACAATATCGAGGCAATAACATGTATAAATGTGATATTTGCAGCTATATTTATGATAGCGAGGTTGGAGACCCTGAAAACGGAATTGCAGCAGGAGTAGATTTAAAGGACCTTCCAGAAAGCTGGATTTGTCCTTTATGTGGTATTGGAACAGAACATTTCCATCCTCTGGAAGATAAGGCGTTAATTCCACAAAGAGAAGCTCCATTAAGCCTGATGATGATGGCCCTTACCCGCAGTCTATGGCAGATATGTGGGAGAGGATCATGTGCTGTAACCCGTGAAATAGGCCGTTTATTCATCAGACAATTAAAAAATAGTGACAAACTTAAAAATGAAGAAGAAGCCTTAAAATCAGTGAAAGAATACTTCATTGATTCCAATAAATTTGCTCTGGACATGGAATACATCATTAAAGAACAGGAAGTAGAAGTTGAAATTAAAAATTGCGGGTTTTTTGGGCTATGCAGTCAGTTAGAGGACCAAAACGTTTTGATTTCCACATGTCCCTATTCAAATACCATTGCTGCAGCCATGGAAGAGGTTACAGGATATAGACACAGAATCAGTAAAGAACAAAAAGGGTATGGTCATAAAATCTTTTTAAAAAGAGTTTCGAAGATTAAAGCCTGATAAAGGTTAAACTTCACACTCCTTATCATCATTTAATTCTTTTAATTTATCGCAGGCATCTTCAGCAGCCAGAATAATAGGATCTATAACCATGGAAACTGGTGGGGCATATGAAAATTCCATTGAAGCCAGTTCAAAGCAGGTAATACCTTTTGCTATTGCAAGCGACATTGTGTCCACCCTTTCAGCCACTCTTTCTTCTGCAATTATCTGACAGCCTATAATTCGGCCTTTAAGATCAGAGGTTATTTTTACATCAATTCTTTTTGCTCCCGGGTAATAACGTGCCTTGGTGAGCGCTTTACTTTTTCCAGAAATCACTTCAATGCCGTTTTGGAGTGCGAAAGTCCTTGTAACACCAACTGCACCAAATTCAAGGTCTCCAATTTTTGAAACCATTGAATTTAAAACAGGTTTAAACTCTGCCTCAATGCCTGCAATGTTTTTTGCCGCAATTTTACCCTGCCTTACAGCAGTAGTTCCAAGTAGAGATAGAGAACTATGCCCTGTTATTGCATCATGCACCTCTACACAGTCTCCCACAGCGTATATGTTGGGTACTGATGTCTGCATCTTTTCATTCACAATTATCCCCCATCTTCCAAGCTTACAGCCTGCCATTTTGGCAAGTTTAGTTTGAGGCTTTACTCCTGTGGCCATTATAACCATATCTGTATATAGAGTTTCATCTCCAAAAACAGCGCCTTCCACATATTCCAGGCCCAGTATCTTTTCAATGGGATTTCCAAGGAGGACTTTAATGCCCTTTTTTTCAAGATATTTTTGAACAATCTCTGCCATATCTGGATCCAGGGATCTTGGAACTATTTGGGGCAACATTTCAGTCACAGTAACATCAAGGCCCATTTTTTTAAGTCCATAAGCAGTTTCAAGACCAATTAACCCTGCTCCAACAACGACTGCGTTTTTACTTTTTTCAGCATATTTTTTGATTTTAAAGCCGTCTTCAAGGTTTCTAATCTTGAAAACACCTTTTAAATCACTTCCTTTTACAGGAGGAATGAAAGAAGTTGCACCAGTAGCTATTATCAGATAATCATATGATAACTGGCGCGCAGCACTACAATCATCATTCAATTTTTGATATTTTATTTTATTTTCGCTACTTAACACTTCAAATACTTCTGCTTCTGTTATAATGTTAATATTCCTTTCCAGGTAATCTTCTGGCTGGTGCATTATAATATCATCGAAACATTCAACTTCCCCGCATAAAACGTAGGGGATTGCGCATGGAGAGTATGCAACATACCGGTCCATTGTTATTACAGTTATTTTCGCACTTTTATCATATTTCCTTATGTTTGAAGCAGCGGTTAGCCCTCCAGCTCCGCCTCCTATTATGACCACGTTCATCTATTTTTTTCTCCTTCTAAAACTTGTCTCTTTCTGTAATCTATGTGAGTTAATAAATATTTATGTAGTGCTGAATATTTTGTGATAGATCCGATGGGTATATATAGAACTTTCAACAACATCAATATATCGATATATTTAGATATATAGAACTAATGAATTTTTAAAGGTGTGTATTGTGCTTGAAAATAAAAAATATGTGGACAGATCAGTCAGGGATAACAGCTATGGATGTGAGGATATAGAAAGTGGAGGATGTGGTTGTGGCTGCGATGAATATCCGGATACATCACTTTTAGATAATCCAGATAGGCCAGAATTTATGGCATCTTCAAATTTTATTGAAGAATTTGAAAGATATGCTCATTCACTTGGTATTAAAAGCATAGGATACACACGTCTTACTCCAGAATTAATGATTAAGGATAAATTTATTCAGTATACTAATGCAATTGTACTGACCATGGAAATGGATGAAAAAATCCTCAAAACAGCTCCAGGTACAGAAGCGCAGAGATTAAATGATTTGTTTTATAAAAAATTTGGAGATATAACCTGCAGGCTTTCAGATTACCTTCGCCAGAATGGATTTGCAACTGAAGTTGCTCACCCTCTTGAAGGGATTGTTAACTTCTCTCTGCTTGCTCAATATGCAGGCTTAGGATTTATAGGAAAAAGTGGCCTTCTAATAACTCCAGAGCTTGGCCCCAGACTGAAAATTTCAGCCATATTTAGCAGTATAGCAAATTTACCTGTGTATGATAGAGAGAATAATGAACATTCATGGATAGTGGAATACTGTGATAAATGCGGTAAATGTGCTAAAAAATGCCCTGAAAAGGCATTGATACAGATAGAATGTTGCGGTGGGGATAAAGAGATTGAATTCATGCAAGAACTATGTATAGGATGCAGCCAGGGCTGTACTTACTGTATAAAAGGATGTCCATTTGATCAAAAAGGATATGGCACAATCAAAAATAGATTTGACAAAATGAAGGCTAAGTTAATGAATAAAGGTTACAGGTGATTAGGTGAAAACATGTGAAATTATAGATGAAGGAAAACTGCATGATGGCCAGATTAAAAGATTAAATGAAATTATAGCTAAAATTCCAGATGAGGAAGGATTACAAAAAAAATCAGAACGATTTAAAGCAATTTCTGATCCTACAAGGCTTAAAATACTGTATTTACTTCAAGACGGTGAACTATGTGTTTGTGAAATACTTACAGTGCTTGAAAAACCTCAATCAACAATATCTCATCATTTGAATGTTTTAAAAAATGCAGGATTTATAAAAGGACGAAAAGAAGGGGTCTGGATACATTATAAGCTTGTTAATCCAAAAGTCGTTGATTTAATTGAGTATTTAGCAAAATAATTTAAAATTAAGTAATGGGAGGACTTAAAATGGAAGATAAAATAGCAGTTTCACCATGCACTGGAATGAGTCCTTATGGATTAGTTGCGCGAGCTGCATGTACAGATGCTGTTAATGAAAATGAAAATACAATATCAATTTGTATAACTGCTACATCTGCGGATAAAGAAGGATTCAGAAACTTAATAAAAAAATATCCAGTAATTGCAGTAAATGGATGCGAAAGTAAGTGTGTTGATAAAATACTCGGTCAAAAAGGCGTTAAAACTGCTAAAACATTGAATATAATGGAATTACTAAATGAAGCGGATCTAAAACCTTCTGATGTTGCAAGATTAAGCGAAGAAGATGAAAAATGTGTTGAAACCGTAAAAAATAAAATTAAAGAACTATTAAAGTAATTAACTGGTGATTATATGACAAATAATTCCAAAAAAAGTGTTTTATTCATATGTACGCATAATTCTGCCCGTTCACAGATGGCTGAGGGAATATTCAGCCATTTGTATGGTGAAAAATATGATGTTTACAGTGCAGGTATTGATCCGCAGGGAGTTCATCCCATGGCTGTTCAGGTCATGGATGAAATAGGGATTGATATCTCCAATTACAGATCAAAAAGTTTGAAAGAGTTTGAAAATATGAAATTTGACTATGTGGTAACTGTTTGCGAAAAAGCAGCTAAAACATGTCCTATTTTTTTGGGGGGTGTTAACTACTTTAAAAAATCTTTTGAGGATCCTTCTGCGTTAGAAGGAACTGAAGAGGAAAGAATTAAATTTTTCAGGAAAATAAGGGATGAAATTAAGGACTGGATAGAGAATTCATTTATAGTTGATATCAAGAGCCAGTAATTTCAGGAGTTTATAATGTTAAAAGTGGTGATAGCAACAGATGGCCCTTATGGAGAACGGGCTTATGAATACATAAGCAAGGAATTCGATACGGAATTTATACAGCTTGAACAACCTGCTTCCATGTTTGCAGACAAAATTGAAATTCCAGAAGATGCCTTAAAACAACTGGAAAGTGCAGATTTACTGATAACTTATACCACTCACCCTGATCTTACTCTGGATTTAGTTGAAATACTTCACGATAAGGTAGGATGGATAATAGTGGCTGCCTGGAGAGGTGAAGGACTTAAAAATCAGCTTGAAAGATTTGGAAATGTCACCTGCCCTGAAAACATGTGTGACCTTGAGGAAAATGGAAACCCGGTATTTGATGAATTTGTATCTAAATTTGGACGACCCATTGTTAAAATAAACTGTCAGGGAGATAAAATTGTGGATATAGAAGTTTTAAGGTCATCTCCCTGTGGGTCCACGTTTTTTGTAGCTGATGAGATGATTGGTCAGGATTTAGAGGATTTACCTATTAAAGCAGGTCTTAGATTACAGCATTATCCATGCAGGGCTCCAAAGATGAGATTATTTGCTGATGAACATAAAAAAGAAATGGCTGCAAATTTACATAAAGAAGCTTTTGAAAAGGCAATAAAAGAGAAAAAGGGTTAATTTACAGTTTCTTAAAAACAGAGTTTAATTTATTTAAAAGGGATAAACATGACAAAAACAGTTACTGATGAAGTTACAGGACAAATATGTGATGCAACACAGCTCAGTTTTCTTGATAAGTATTTAACACTATGGATAGATGTTAGCATAGCTCAAAGCGTCTTTATATACAGACCTAAAAAATAAAAAAAATTTATAAGAGTCCCTTTTCGCTATTAATAAACTCTAAAATTCTCACTTAAATAAATTCGATGTTCAACCCAACGGTAGATCCAGTAACCAGTATACCAAATAACACGGCGATGCTTACGGCTAAACTTCCTATGAGGTTCAACAGATACCCAATACCACTTTTCATAAGTCCAGTAAGTTATATAAGTGATCATCCTCTTAAGTTTTAATTTTTTTCCTCTAATACTCTCCATAATTTCACTGGTCAGGATTTGGCTGGTTTCTGGATTGGCTACGGTTGATTGTCCTTTAATGCTCTCCATTTCTTCGCTTGCTAAAGTTTGGTTTTCTGCCTGTACAGTACTTGTATTTGTATTGTTGGCCTGTTCTGCTGTTTGATTAACTTGCATGTTAGGATCGCTTATCACTAACACGTTCCCGGTGAAAATTGCACTGAACTCTTTTCTGCTCAGTACAATGTTTCCCTTGCTTGGATCTGCAAGGTAAATGCTTTCACTGGTTACATCCCGCACAACACTGTAATGGCCTTCGCCATCCTTAATCACATGAACTATCATGTTGGGTTTAAGATCATCTACTGATAATCTCATTCCCACTGCACTTAAACCTTTAGCATGTACAGCCCGTACCAGGCCGTACATGCTTGTTCCGCTTTCATCTGTGCCGGCGAGGACCTTGAGTTCCCCTTCTGTTGTGTTTATACCAATGTTTTGCAAGACTGTTGCAAGCGCAGCTGGCCCGCAACTGTAATCTGTACTCTGCATCACAATTCCACTTGTATCTATTTGTGGAACTGTAACATTGACAGTATAGTTATCTAAACTGTCATTTAAATCCAGAAATTGTACATCCACGCTTTCTGTGGGATCATAGGTTTGTGTATCTACACCTGTAGCCTCTGCTGGTGCAGGATCATCGCTCATTGTAGTATTTGTACCTGACACATTCGCAGTCAACGTTTCATTATCTATTCCTGTTGTTTCTCCACTTTCAACTGCTTCTACTAATTCAGATGCGGCTGTAACATCTGCACCTTTTCCTTTAGTTGCCATTGCATCGGCAGTTATTTCTCCATATTCTGAGGCAACCGCCGGCGTTGTCCCTATAATAAGGACCGCAAGCAGAACTGCTACCACGTTTTTCATTCTATCACTCTCCTTATAGTTTTCACATACATTTTTCCTTGAAAGTTAGGTATACCTAATCTTTCATGGTATATATATTTTTTCCTAGAGTGGGTCTGTAAAGTTATTGGGTGTTGAAAAATCGAAGATTTTTCACAGTGAAAATCAGAGATTTTCACATGTTAAACGGTAGTGTCTCTGCGCGTCTAATTTGATCCATTACTCATTATAAGAGTAATAGCTTGAATAAGAGATATCTATGTTTTCTATCAGGTTGGAATCGTTCTAAAAACATGGGAATGAAATTTGGAAAGCCCTATTCGGAAGATTATGGCCTCTTACCAAACCTGTCGAAAAATTCCACTCCAGATCTCATCATGTCAGGATAACCGCCGAAACCGCCGGAAGGCTCAACATCGACCTTATATTCCTACCACGTACTCACCAGACTATTAATCCTATTGAACCCATCTGGAAAACAATAAAAAGAGAAATTATCACCAATATTCATTAAAACACAAGAACAGATACAACATTTAAGAGAATCACACTTTAAACTGCTCAAAATCAATAATGTACACCAAAAACTGGATAAAAAAATATATTATCAAAAGTTAAGTCGGTTACTATAACTATAATTATCTAAAGCGACAGTAATATACCACGTCCAACACCATAAACTATATTGACTACTAAAATTGCAAGTAGAACCCATGAAACACTTGATACTATTATATTAACATTTTTTTCTGAAATTTTTAAACTTAAAATTTTCCTAATGCCTGATGCTATTTCTCTGGCTTTTTCATCTTTCAGCCTCAATTTATGGTGTAAAAATAGTTTAAATCTTGTTGTTATGGAATTAACTCTGTTTTCAGACATTCTAGCACTTAAAAGTTCTTCAAAGATTAATCCGCCGTCTAAAGGTTTCATTGGAAGTAAATTAATGGTTCCAATTGCAAGATTCAATAGACCTACCCATGATAATAACGTGTTAAAGAAAAATAACGTCCATGGAATTACATCTCCATAAATATCTGAAATATTTTTATTCACCACTAAATGATCAGCAGGCCTAAATCCAGCATAAGCCAAAGTTGGATTATTGGGATTAGCTTCTGTTTTAACTGTAAAAGTTCCTTGATTTGTTTTAAAGGTTAATATATCGTTAATTTTTATTTTATTTCGAAATGCAGTGTAATCTGTTAAATTTTTTATTTCCTGCCCATTTATACTGTAAATAACCATTCCTTCTTTTAAAACACCATCAGATGGGCCTGTTGGAACTACACTTGAAACAATAATCCCATCGGAATGAAAAGCAGTTGGAATAAAAAAGCTACTTAAGGCATAAACAATTACGATACAAATACCTGCGAAAGTTATGTTAAATACGGACCCTGCAGCATAAATCCGAAGCTTTGAAAGTCTTTTTGCCTTTTTAATTTCTTCTTCATCAGGTTCCACGAATGCGCCAGGTAAAACTGCAAGTAGAAGCAGTCCTATGGATTTTATACTGATGCCCTCAGCTCTTGCAAGAATTCCATGTGCAAACTCATGAACAACGATAACTGTTACAAGTCCAATTAATCCATAGCTTAATGGTAAAAATAATGGATTTCCAGGATAATCAACCCCCGGTAAGATTGGAACTACATGGGGAGATTGAAAGATCATTGTTGAAGCCATTATAATTGCATAAAGGGTATATGCCATGAAAAATACTGCTATAGGAATCCCCATGTTCATAGCGTATTTCCAGAATCGAGGACTTATTTGAGCAATGGAATTGATAAAACCTCTTAATCGCTGTGTTTTCCTCATTAAAAGAGGTCCATTAATCTCTATTTTCAACTCATCCTTAAATAAAGTGGCTAAAACCCATATAACAATAAATGCAATAGCGTAGAACCATAAAGCGTCCATTTGATCACCTTTTATATCCTGCAGGTAGTTTTTATAATAATATTCACTGAAGTCTTAGTTATGAACTTAATAGCTTATATCTTTAATGAATCGTAAAGTAAAACATCACATTCTTCGCCTTCGCCAATACCTTCCACATTTTCCTCTATTAAAATATAAGAATCAGATTCAACCATTGACCTTATAACTCCTGATCCTTTAATTTTAAGTGGAGATACAGAATTTCCATCTATTTTTGCCCTTATGTATTCTGTTCTTCCAAGTGATGAAGCAATTTTTCGTGATGATCTCTTTTTAATAATAGGAAGTTTTCTATGAATATTCTGCATTTTAAGGAGTGCATCACGCACAAAAACATCAAACTGGATCATTGAAGCTACAGGGTAACCAGAAAGCATGAATATAGGAGTTTCATTAATAACACCAAATCCAAAAGGTTTACCGGGTTTAATAGCCGCACCATGGATTAATACTTCACCCATTTCATTAACCACATCAATTACAACGTCTCCTTTGCTTATTGCAGTACCTCCTGTGGTTATTATAGCATCACATGATTTTAAGAACCTTTCAATTTGCTCCTCTACCTTTCGAGCATCATCAACACAATGTGTAACATCGGGAGTTGCAAGTGTGCTTTCCACAAGCGCTTTTAAAGTATAATAATTTGAATTTATTGTTTCAGCTTCATTAAGTTTAGATTTAGGCATTACAAGCTCATTTCCTGTGGTTATCACGCCAATTTTGGGCTTTTTAAACACATTTATTTCACTGTATCCTGCAGATGTTATTATCCCAATATCTTGAGGTCTTAAAAGTTTTCCAGTTTTTAAAAGCATGTCTCTTTGTTTAAAATCCTCTCCACGGGGGGAAACATTTTCGCCAGGCGTTAGGGCTGTTGAAACTTCTAAATTATTATCCTGCTCGTAGGTATATTCTTCCATTACAACGCTATCAGCACCTTGAGGAATAGGGGCTCCTGTTGCAATTTTAACAGCTTCTCCATTTTTAAGGGTTACCTGTGATTTTTCTCCAGCACCTATCCTATCAACAATCTTTAGATGCGCTGGATTTGAATCTGAAAATCCAAAGGTATCTTCTGCTTTTACTGCATATCCATCCATAGCTGATCTGTCAAAGGATGGAGAATCAAAAAGTGCTTCAACGTCTTCTGCAAGCACTCTGTTGTATGCATCTTCAAGAGAAATTTTCTGGATATCACTTTTAACTTCTATGGTGTTTATGATACTTAATGCATCTTTAACTGGTATTAATTTTGATAAAAACATTTTCAGCCTACTTCCAATTTATATCTGATAATAAAAAGGATTTATGAATAATATTTAAAAGTTGTTGTACTATATGTGATCTTATATGCTTATATTTTTAGAGATCTTAATTCATTTAAGCTATACTTTTTCAAGGTACGATAAAAATCTGCCGTTAATATGAAAAATAAGTGATTTTATATCATTTTTAATAAAAACGGTATTAAAGATTTAATATCATAAATAGGCCTGTATATTTGTTATTTTTAGATTTAATAGCTTTAAACATGATATTTGTACGAATAGACGCAGTGGCTAAAACCATACCTGATTTGACCATATAATTTAAGAGTATAATAGCATCTATTAGCGACATTTTTTTGAAATAAGGTTTAATTTGAGCTAATTTAGTAAAAATACAAACTGAACGTGCTGGTCTGTAATTCGACATTTCAATACACTTTAATAAAGTCTTAAATCAAAAAAATGACCCTATGAACGCTTTTTTTAGAGAAAAAAATCAAAACATTTATATATTATGTTGTGTGATTTATGTTTTGTATAATTTGTCCCATGTATGTATATTAATACAAAGGGACACGGAGGCGGTACAATTAAGAGACGAAAGACGTGCGCATTGCTCTTAGCTTTAGGTATGGTAATGTTAATTTCTCCCTTATCTGTAGGGGCAACAGACCAAAATACAATGGACAATAGCGCAAAAATTGGTTTAGGTGGAACCCTCAAACATGAAATTTTAGGGGCACCAAAAAATTCAAAGAATTTATTGAGCGATAAAGGTACTCTTGAAGTAAATGCGGCTTCCAAGAAAGTTAAAGCAAAAAAAGCCAACAAATACAAAAAGACTCATAGAAAAACTTTTAAGAAAGCTAAAACTTACAGAAAAGTCAAAGCTACTTATAAGAAAACTAAAGTAACAACAAGATACAAGTCTAATGGTAAATGGAAATACAAAACCGTTTACAAGTACAAAAAAGTAAAAGCTTCATCCACCTATTCAGGGTCTAATTACAGGTCAAACAGTGCAGAATGGGCCAGCGATTCAACAATTGATTCAATCATGAGATCTGGAGCTAAATATGGCTACAGGCGCGGTATAAGTACTGCTGCTGCAATGCAAAGCGCAGGAGCAGGTGACTGCTGGGCCATGAGCGAATATTTACACGGTAAATTCCAGGCAGCAGGTTACAACTCAAGAATAATACAGTACGCAACCAGTTACTCCAGCAGACACAGATCAGTCCAGCTAAACCAAAATGGAAAGTGGATAACCGTTCCTTATAGAGCTTATGGTTATAGATGGGAGTTTGTATAGCCTAAATAAGGAATAACTATCCAAAAGATGGAAATGAGCCTACAATCAGCTCATTATTTCCTCTTTTTAAAATAAAACCCATCATTATTAACTACTTTTTTTGGATTCATTTTAATTAGAAAAATAGTACTAATTAGTTAGTCATGTCACATATTGTTTTGATAATTTGCATCTTTTTTGGTGAATCCGTCGAAAATCAAAGCCGCCAGACACGAAGCCATCGAACACTTCGTATTCGGGTAGCTAAAAGAAGTACATTAGCTAATTTTTTTTGCTTTCCTTACAAAAAATTAAACCGTGCCGCAAAAAATAAAACAATTCCTGATATAAATAAATGACAAACAATTTTTAGATACTGGAGGTAAAATCATTGTTTGAATCAGAATCTAAAATTTATAAAATATTTATAAGTCATACAGGCGAATATGAAGAGGAATATTCAATATTCATTCAAAAACTATCTTCAGCTCATGATTTTAAATTTGAAAATTTTGGAATTCTTGAAAACATGAGTGATAAAGGGTTTAAAGAACAGATAGAGCCTGCAGGAATTGTTATAATACTTTCAGGACTGTATAACAGGTATAAACAGATTATTAAAAAACAGCTTGATACAGCAAGAGATCTGGATAAGCCAATTATTGTTATTAGGCCTTATGGCATGGAAAATGTACCTTTAGAGCTTGAGGAGATTGCTGAAGACGTGGTAGGTTGGAATGCTCCATGTATTGTGGATGCAATTGAGGAAAATTATTTAGAATAAATTCTGAAATCAAAAAGTTTTAAATTGTAGATAGCTTATTATATTACAGGTTGTAATAATTTTCCAGAGGCAGCAGAATATGACAGGTTCGTTAATAGAGGAATTACCAAAAATAATGAAAAACGGGAAAAGAGAAGCGCAAAAAATTTTGGATGGCCTTTCTAAAAAAAATCGGATCACATTACAGACAAATGAACTTGTATTACCTTCAAAGGATGTATCTGGACTATTTAGGGGGAAAATTAAAGAAATAGCTGACAATGGATGGTTCAACAGACTGATATACGGAGATAACTTACTTGCTATGCAGGCACTACTTGCTGGAGACAGTCAGACCCCTTCAATGCGTGGGAAAATTGATTTAATTTATATTGACCCTCCATTTGACTCAAAAGCTGATTACAGGACAAAAATTCATCTTCCAGACGTAGATATTGAACAAAAACCAACTATCATTGAGCAGTTTGCTTATTCAGATACATGGAAGAATGGAACAGCAAGTTATCTTGAAATGATGATACCGAGACTTATTTTAATGCGTGAGCTTTTATCTGAGCAGGGTTCTATTTATGTGCATATTGACTGGCATTTAGGTCATTATATCAAAGTTATTTTAGATGAAATATTTGGAAAAGATAAGTTTAGAAATGAAATAATATACCATTATGACCAAGGAGCAAGGGGAAAAAGAGATTTTGGCCGTAAACATGATACTATATTTAGATATGTAATGAATGATTCTTATATTTTCAATGCAGAAGAAATTTTAGTGCCATTTGAATCAAAAATGACAGAATGGAGATATACTAAGGGTGGTCAGAAAGGAAAAGACATTCCTAAAGGTAAAGTTCCATCTGATGTCTGGAATATTAAATTAAATGCTATGAGTAAAGAACATTTAGGTTATGCAACCCAAAAACCAGGAGAGCTTATAGAAAGAATAATAAAAGCCTCATCCAATGAAAATTCAATAGTAGCTGATTTCTTTGCAGGATCTGGAACAACAGGAGCAGTTGCAGAAAAACTCAAAAGAAAATGGGTAATGTCTGAACTTGGAAAGCCAGCATGCATGATAACAAGAAAAAGACTCATAGATCAGGATGCAAACCCATTTTTATACCATTCAATCGGAGATTATCAAAAGGAACAGTATGAACAATCTGAGTTTCGTACTATCAGAGATTTAGCTCATGTAATCGTTAATTTATATGGTGCCACTCCTTTCCCACCAAATGAAGGTGCTCCAGCCAATGCAGGATACATTAAACAATCCAGAACGCTTGTAGTTGTTGATTCACCATCTAAAATGACTGGATACAACACTTTAAAACGTGCTCAGGACTTTAGAAATTCATTTGCAGGTGGCTGGAAAAAAGTGGTAGTTCTTGGATGGAACTTTGTATCTGATATCGGAGAGATCATAAGCAACTTAAATGACGAAGATCTTGAAGTACTTGTTATTCCAGCGGATTTATTAGAAACATTAAAAACCAAAGCAAAATATAAGAAACTTATCCAGTCAGGTAAAGTCAGGTTTTCATCTCTTCAGTATCTTAAAGTTAAACCTGTTTTGAAGGCTGAATATGATAAAAACAACGATAAGATAACAGTTGAACTGGATAATTACATTTTACTGTCTCCTGATGCACTGCCACTTGATGAGAAAAATAAAGCAAAGCTTAAAAGCGTTATTGCAGAGGATCCTCTAAGTTTAATAGAATACTGGAGTATTGATCCTGATTATGATGGTGAGGTTTTCCGTAGTAAGTGGCAGGATTACAGGCAAAACATTGCAAATGACAACGATGCTTTCAAGGTGATCCGCAAAGCAGAACTAATCATTCCAAGAGAAAACAGAAAAAGAAAGATCTGTGTTAAGGCTGTAGATGTCTTTGGGTTTGAAGGTGTAACTGTCCTGGAGGTAGAATAGAATGTCAAGAATAACACATCAAGGCACAGGAAATATCCCACTTCGTTTTGCTGAAACATTGACAAATACTGTTAACAAAGCATGGGGGGATGGTTCTTTTATTGAGAGTGTAACCCCCATTACCAAAGACTTATTAGAGTTCTGGTTTAATGATGCATTTTCTGATATTCGAAATTTTAATTTCCATGAAGGTCAAAAGCAGGCTATTTTAAACACCATTTATCTCCATGAAGTATTGGGCGTAAGCAGTGTAATGGACATGTATCAATCCATAAGTCCAGAGCTATTAAGTGAGATGAATCTTCTTGATCTTAAAAAAGAAAAATATAAACACCCTAAATACGCTGTAAAAATGGCTACAGGTACAGGTAAAACATGGGTGCTCAATGCTTTAATGATCTGGCAGTTTTTAAATGCTAAAAATGAGTATGAAGCTTCAGGTAGATATTCCAAAAACTTTTTACTTGTTGCACCGGGTTTAATTGTTTATGAAAGACTTCTGGATGCATTTTTAGGTAAAGAACAGGTTAACGGGATAAGAAACTTCGATGAATCTGACTTTAAGACATTTGAAAAGTTATTTGTTCCTCCTGCTTATAAAGATGTGATATTCGGTTTTATACAATCTAATGTAGTGCGTAAAGAGGAAATAGGAACTAAAGTAACGGGTGAAGGGCTTATTGCCATTACCAACTGGCATTTATTGGCTGGAGAAGAAGAAAAAATTAGTGATAGCTCACCTATTGAAGATCCTACTGAAGTTGTTAAGGACATTCTTCCAATTACTCCGGGGAAAACAGCAGGTAATGCACTTGATTCTTTAGATAATCAATATCTTAGAGGCAGAGAAATAGAATATCTTGCTAACTTACCAGATTTAGTTGTTTTCAATGATGAAGCTCATCATATTCATGAAGTTAAACGTGGGGAAGAAATATTTGAGGTGCAATGGCAAAAAAGCCTGTTAAAAATATCGGAACCTAAAAAAGAGAAATTTATACAAATTGATTTTTCTGCAACTCCTTACAGTGTTACTGGCAGTGGTCAAAAAAGAACCAAACACTTTTTCCCTCATATTGTAGTTAATTTTGACCTTAAAACAGCCATCAGAAATGGATTAGTAAAAACTATAGCATTGGATAAGAGAAAAGAAGTTGCAACTATGGAATTGGATTTTAAGGCTATTAGAGAAGGCAATGAAGTCGTGGGCTTATCTGATGGACAGAAAATCATGCTTAGAGCAGGCCTGCAAAAGCTGAATATTCTTGAGAGGGAATTCGTTGATTTAACCGCAGATAAAAGCGGTGTTTCAAATAAACATCCTAAGATGATGGTTATATGTGAAGATACTAAAGTAGCTCCCTTTGTCACTGACTTTTTAATCAAATCTGAAGGTTTATCTGAAGATGATGTAATGGAAATACACTCTGATCGTAAAGGGAATATCCCACAGAAAGAATGGGATGAAACTAAACAGCGATTATTCAATATTGATAAACATAAAAGTCCGAGAGTCATTGTTTCTGTTTTAATGCTACGAGAAGGTTTTGATATAAACAACATCTGTGTTATTGTTCCTTTAAGATCCACTACCTCTTTTATACTCCTTGAACAAACTATTGGTAGAGGTTTAAGGTTAATGTGGAGAGACTCCATATTTGAAGAGCTTAAAGCTGAAAATCGGATAAGATTGTTGGATAAAAAAGAAGAACCAGTAAATTATCTGGATATTTTAAGTATCGTGGAGCACCCTGCTTTCATTGAATTTTATGAAAATTTAATTGATGAGGGCACTGTAGGAATAACTGAAAAACCACCAACTGAAAAAGAGAATGTTTTAGGAGACATTATTAACGTTGGATTAAGAGAAAATTACAAAGAATATGATTTATACTGGCCTTTAATCATCAGAGAAAGTGAGGAAACCCTTGCACCTGCTGATTTATCCTTTGAAAATATGGAACCATTTCCTATTCCATTGGAAGAATTAGAAAAATTAATTCCAAAAGAGGGGGATGTTTTTTATTCAGAGGAAGTTACTGTGAGAACCAGATTTGGTGAGTATTCTGTAACTGCCGATATATTTAATGCCCGTAGTTATAACGAGTTTCTGGCGAAGCTCGTTAAGAGTGTAACTTCTATGCTAATACCTGTAGGTAGAAAAAGGAAAAAATCTTTCCCTATGATGCAGGTAAACACAGCAGAAATAGCAGAGCTTACAGATGAATATATACGTCATAAGCTTTTTAACCAGGAATTTGATCCTATGCTTGGTAATGATTGGAGAATCTTATTTTTATCTGAGTCCAAAATATTATCCCATATTATAAAAAATGTCAGCAAAGTTATCTATGAAATGCAGAACAATGTTAATGTTTCAGAGGCTGAAGTAATAAAAAAGCCATTTTCAGATGTATATGAAATGAAAATGCGGGAAAATTTCTGTTTAGATGTATCAAAAGCTATTTATGAGAAATTAGCTTATCCTTCAAATAAAGGCGGATTTGAAAAGGCATTTATAGAATTTGCTGATAAAGACTCAAAAGTGCATTCTTTCATTAAAATTAATGAAATTTACCATGATTTTGCACATATAACTTATATTCGAGAGGATGGTCTTTTATCTCATTATTATCCTGATTTTTTAGTTAGAACAGCTAATAAGATGTATTTAGTTGAAACTAAGGCTCAAAAAGATGTTAATAATCCTAATGTTCAGCAGAAGAGAAGAGCTACTATTGACTGGATAGATAAAATAAACCAGCTTAAAGTTGAGGATAGATTATATTCTCAATGGATTTATGTGCTGCTTGGTGAAAACACGTTCTATGAATTGAGTAAAAAGGGTGCAGATGCTGTGGATATTCTTGAGTATGAAAAGAAGACAAGGGGTCAAATTGAAGGTACTTTAGAAGATTATTTCATCTAATTTTATTTTTATGGAGATTAATTTGAAAAAGTAGTTGAAAAACTATCTCAAAGAAATAAATTCCTGCTTATGACATTAAAAAAAAAAATAGGGAAAATATTTTCCCTTAAATGGAGATTTTTAGAAAATTGAGCTATGGAGCTCCACCAGCTCCTCCAAGGTTTTCACCTGTTTCAGCGTCTATTTCTATTTCTCCCACCTGTTCTCCATTAAGGATAACAGGCACGATGTAAACTGCTTTCCCATTAATATTACTCAATTTAGGTGTACCTGCCTTTGCTCCAGGTTCTTCAATGTATTTTTGAGCTATTTCCTGAGCTTTATTTGTAGATATCACCTTATTTCCACCGGAAGTTTCATTTTTAATTTCAGCATTTTCATTATTCTGCTGTTCTGGGCTTTCGGAATCTTTAATGGGATCACCACTTCCTGTACCTCCAGAAGCAGCGAATATCAAGCCTGCTACAGCAACTATTGCCATAACGGCAATTATTGACTTTTTAATCATTTTACTTACTCCTTTTTTAGTTTTAGAAAGGTAAGGACGTGTATCTACCATGTAGAGAAATTAAAGACCAACTCTTAATTACTCCGAAAGTATTTCTAACACTTGTTGAATCTACACTGTACCATCTGCCTTTTACCCAGACTTCAGCCCAAACATGACCGTAAGTGTTACCACTTGTAAATCTGCATCTTCCATGTACGTATCTTGCTGGTATTCCTGCAGCTCTGCTAAGCGCAACCAGTAGGTGTGCCTGGTCAACACAGTTTCCTTTTCTGTCATTCAATGCTTTTACTGCACCCCGCTGAGTATTACGGTAGAATGAATATTTGATATTGTTTCTGACCCAGTTAAATAACCGTGTTGCAGCGTTTATATCGTTGCTACCGCCTGTTATCTGCTTTGCCAGGTTTTGTATTTGAGCATTAGTCACTTGAGCGTTTCGGGTGGCCTGTAAATAGGACTGCAATTCACCAGGTATAGGTAATCTGGTACCTCCAGAACCATTGCCTGATTCTGTTGCTGGTGCTGCACTTACAGTTCTACCGATTGTTGCAAAGTTAGGCAGCCTGTTATTTTGATGATAGAATCCCAGTGTTCTAGATATCATATCTAAAAATTGTTCTGGAGACATTCTACCAAAAGCAGTGCTGATATAGTTAGGCATTCTCTCATGCACGTTCATAAAATTGAGTACACGACTTGTGATGTCCATGTATTGTGCTAAATTGAGATTACCATTTTTTAGTGTTGTCTGTGATTTAGATGCACGTGCTACCGGTCTAAATTCCAGGTCTGAGTTTCTTGAACCCTGTATCTGGCCCAGTTCTTCTGCTGCCATTCTTGCAAAAACAGCATAATCTACTACTATGCCACCTACACTAACGGTTCTTGGAACACGTCCATTTTTTTTAATGAAGTTTTGAACGTTCACTGCAGCAGTTCTAATCTGCTCTCTTGTTGCTAAGGTTATTTCACCACTTGCATGGTTTGAATCAGATTCGTTTGATAAATCTGTTTTGTTATCTGATATTGTTTCTGGAATCACTGTGTTTTGTGCACTTGTTTCTGTATTTGTTTTGTTATCGGATATTGTTTCTGGAGTCACTGTAGTTTGACCAGCGTTTGTATTTGCTGCTTCTTCTGCAATTGTCTGTTTTTTAGCTGTAGTTTGATCAGTGCCTGTATTTGCTGCTTCTTCTGCAATTGTCTGTTTTTTAGCTGTAGTTTGATCAGTGCCTGTATTTGCTGCTTCTTCTGCAATTGTCTGTTTTTTAGCTGTAGTTTGATCAGCGTTTGTATTTGCTGCTTCTTCTGCAATTGTCTGTTTTTTAGCTGTAGTTTGATCAGCGTTTGTATTTGCTGCTTCTTCTGCAATTGTCTGTTTTTTAGCTGTAGTTTGACCAGTGCCTGTATTTGCTGTAGCAGTGCCTGTATTTTCTACAGTTTTTTCATTCTTATCGACTGATTTTTGCGTTTTAGTCGATTCATTTAAAGTTTTGGTATCCTTTATTTGTATGTTTACTTTTTCATCTACAGAATTGACATTATCAATCTGTGTTTGCGTAGCCGTCGAACTCTTTGTGTTCGGATGTTCGAAATCTTTGATTTCTTTGATTTCGAAAGCTTCTATTTCTTCTGCACTTGCAGTAGCAATACTCCCAAATGATAGAGTTGCCATTAATAGAGCTACTAAAAACAATTTTTTCGTAATTATACCGCCTCCGATTCCCCTCATCAAAAAACCAAATTAAGGTTTTTCTTCAGGGTTGGCAATAGTTAGTTGTTATAACTTATAAATCTTATGGTTTAAAATGGAAAAAAAGACGCTGTTTAAACTCTTTTTAAAATTTAAGGCACGCTACATGCTTATTAAAATATATCATTTTAAATGAGCCTTCTTTATTAGTATTTTTAGTAAAGCAGATTGTTTTAAACATTATTTTACAAAAAAAAGATTAATCCTTACTTTTATACTATTGCCATTGCCATCACCTTTGTTTATAAAGGACTATAAATGAGTTTTAAGGAAAAGGGGTGATTTTAATGGATTTAAAGAAAAAATAAGTTTTTATTAATAAATTTGAAATTATTATTCCTATAATATAAATAGAAAAAATTTTCAATGGGTTTTGGCTATACCAAAATAGATCTCATTCTACAAAGGTTAACCAGTCGAATTTATCCTCACAGGCACCTCGGGCAATATCGAAGAACCTGTTCTGTAACATTTCAGTTACTGGACCTCTCTTTCCGCTGCCAATTTCAATGTGATCAACAGATCTAACCGGGGTGATTTCAGCAGCAGTACCTGTTAAAAAGATCTCATCTGCAAGGTAAAGCATTTCCCGGGGTACTGGTTCTTCATTTATTTTTATTCCTTCGTCCATGGCCAGTTTAATTACAGAATCTCTTGTTATTCCTGAAAGTATTGATAAGGAAGAATGAGGAGTGTAAAGCACATCATCTTTAAGCAAAAATATGTTTTCTCCACTTCCTTCACTTACTACTCCACCGTAGTCAAGCATTATTGCCTCATCAAAACCACTCAAGACAGATTCCATTTTTGCAAGTTGAGAATTCATATAGTTAGCCCCTGCTTTGGCCATATTAGGGAGTGTGTTTGGTGCCATTCGCCTCCATGAGGAAACACCCAGATCTACCCCTTTTTCAATAGCTTCCTCGCCAAGATATTTCCCCCATTTCCATGCAGCAATAACAGTTTCTAAAGGACAGTTCAAGGGATAAACTCCCAGTTCATGATATCCCCTGAAAACAACAGGCCTTATATAGCAGTCATTTAAATTATTAATTTTAATCGTTTCAATTATGGCACTGCAGAGCTCATCCGCAGTGTATGGAATATTCATCCGGTAAATTTTCCCTGAATCTAATAATCTTTGAACGTGTTCCCGTAAACGAAAAACTGCAGGACCTTTTTTTGTATTATAGCATCTTATACCTTCAAATACGCTTGAGCCGTAGTGAACAACATGAGATAGAACATGTATGTTTGCATCTTTCCAGTCGACGAATTCTCCGTTAAACCATATTTTTCCTGTTTCATTAAAAGCCATAGAAATTCCTCTTTTTAGCTTGATTGATATAAAAAGGCCATTTTATTACTCGAAATCATATTTGGGCCATAAATTTGATATTTCTAATATTCTTATATATAGACTATTTATTGATAATATATAATAATCTGTGGCTTACAAAAATTCAGTTTTCCTCAAATTGAATCAGAAAGTTTATATATGGCGCCTGCCAATACTCAAAGATACTGATCTGGGCCGGTGGTCTAGGGGTATGATACCTCGCTTACAACGAGGTGATCACGAGTTCGAATCTCGTCCGGCCCACTAACGATTATTTTAAAGATTTACCTTACAAGAATTAAGGCTATGTAAATTATCAGCGTCACAAAAAACACTGTGCTGCCCTTTACAAGAGTTACCATTAAATCCCGTTCTAAGGCAAATACAATACCATAAGACAGGATAGCAGCAAAGAAAATTCTTAAAATTCCTAAAAGTGCTTGATTTAGACTTATAAGGTAAGTTATAAGTGTTGAGACTGCTAATACGACTATAATAAGTCCTACTGTACTTTTTAACATGGCTTTACCCCATGCTTTAAGCTTATTTGATGCTTCGCCTCGCCTTCTTCCATTAAGTGATATTCGTTTCCCTTTACTTACAAAAGAGGTTCCTATGGATTTTGATGGGACGTACTCTTCTTCTGCATACTCATCTGTATCTTCAGGGAGTTCTGTCTTCTGGGAGAATTTTTTTGCAAGGGCCATTAATTCATCCTTATCTATTAATGTGATACTTCTTCTTTCTGCATAACTTACGGCATTAGGTGAAAAATCCGATGTTGTGATAACAACTATTTTGGACGCTTGCAAAGATTTCGCAGTCATTTCTAACTCTTTAAGTACATCCATCCCCACTTTCCAGCGTTCTTCATAATTTTTACATGCTACTACCACCCCTATATCTCCTAATACTGTTGGTAGCAGGCCGTATATATCTACAATGTATTTTGATGTCCTGTAGTTTTTGTGTACTTTAAATCCGGACTGTTCCATTATTTTTGCAACAAAATCCACCAATCTCTTTTTTTCCAATACCCTCACCCTTTGCAAATGGGAAAATTAAAAATATATTTTTTTATCAGTATCATTATATTTAACTCTATTTTCATTATTTATTATGTAGTATTTACTTTTAACGATATAATGACTATCAGTGGAAAGTTTTGCCAGATAGATAATGAATAAGTGGGTGATTTTAAAAATTTAAAAATTTCAAAAAAAGGCAGTTTGTTTTATTATTTTTAGGATAAAGTTTTTAGGGTCTAAATAATACAGTATGGAGTATGCAAATTTTGATAACTAATGATGACGGAGTAAATTCTTCAGGTATTGTGGCTGCAAAAAATGCTGTAAGTGGGCTTGGAGAAATTGAAGTTGTAGCACCTGCAACCCAGCAAAGTGGAATAGGACACGCATTAACACTTTTTGAACCTATAAGGGTTACTTTATCCACTTTATCTGATGGAAACCGTGCATATTCAGTTTCTGGTACACCAACAGATGCGGTAATAATTGGAATTTATGAAATAATGAAAGAAAAGCCAGATTTACTTATTTCAGGTATTAATGTTGGTGAAAATCTTGGAATGGCAGAATTAACAACTTCTGGAACCATAGGAGCAGCTATGGAAGCAGTAGTTCATGGAGTTCCTGCGATTGCAGTTTCAATGCAGGTTACAAGGGACGATATTAAATTTCACGACGGCCATGTAGACCTGGACTTTGATTTTGCACAAAAAATCACCAGAAAGCTTTCAAAAATGATTTTAAGTAAAGGACTCCCTGATGGAGTTGACTTTTTAAATGTAAACATTCCTTCACATCCCGAAACCCATAAAGTAAAGTTAACAAGACTTGGGAAAAGAATGTATGCTATTCACATTCAAAAAAGACTTGACCCGCGGGGAAGAGAATATTACTGGATAGATGGGGATCCTGTTGAGACAGATGAGTATGGGACAGATGTATATACATTAAGAAGCTGTAATTGTCCAACAATAACGCCAATATCACTTGATTCTACATCTGATCTTAGTCTAATGAAAGATTGGCTTGATTAAAGTCAAAAACCAGTAATTTTTAATAAAATTAAAGTTTTTAAAACATAATTATCTATTTAAAACAGGAATACCTAAAATATCCTTTTCGCCATTAAAAACAGCCTTTGCAATTTGAGCACTTCCAATAGAACCTGATCTCTCCCCAATTTTTACAACAGGTGCAATATTTTCAACTTCTTTTTTAATGGTGTCAAATACATCGACTGGTTCCTGCATCGATCCAATAGAACCGGTTAGCACAATTCCCTCAACTTTTTTTGCAATTCCAGCTAATCCATAGATTTCCATAACCACAGTCATTACCATGGTTTCAATTGCAAGTCTGGCCTTTTTATCACCATCTAAATAACTCTGGATGATCTTATCCTTCATTCCACTGACTTTTTCATGTACTCCTGCAATTTTTACAGCTCCAGCCCTTGAAAAACATTCGTTAGCAGTTCTAACTCCGTCGTCTATATCTCTAAGCATTTCAAGATCCAGTGGGCCGTGCATAATTCCCATGGCACCAAGACAAGCGTCTACAGCACCTTTTATTTTTCTATCTTCAATGAGCAGGGTCACTGTATTGGAACTGATATCTGAAACAATCATGTTTTCAAACCCGGTTTCTAAGAATGCATTATAACAGACACTGACCTTCTCAGAGCTTCCATGATGAGAATAAGCAGCTTTAAAACGTTCATCAAGGCAAGGAGTTGTTTTATGGAGTCCTGGTATTACAACTGTAGGGATTCCTGAACTTTCAATTTCATCATAAACCGCTGTTCCGCCTCCTGTCACTTTCCCTGCACCGTTCATTGAAAGAATTCCTCTATTAACAACCTTTTCTATGGGAGTAACAGCATTAAGGGCGTCTCCCATGGCATAAGTCATGGCCATAAGCTCAATAGAATCTAAATCAGCTCTCTTTGATAGTTCTTCTACTACAGAGACTTTTCTGGAGGAACAGTCTTCCCTTGAAATTTTAAAATGTGTTACTTCGCTGTCAAGGATTGTGAAAGAGACCCCTGTTGTCCCATGATCCATCCCCACAAATACCATGGATTCACCTTTATATTTTTTAAATAAAAAAATTAAAAAAAGAATTATTTCTGCAACCCGCAGAGCTTCCTGAGTTTAGTACCAACTTCTTCAATTTGAAGTTCGTCTTCCATGGCTCTCATTCTCTTAAGCATTGGTGCTCCCGCTTGGTTTTCAAGGCTCCACTCTTTGGTGAACTTACCCTTCTGGATTTCTTTAAGTATTTCTTTCATGGCTTTCCTGGATTCTTCGGTTATTATTCTCTCTCTTCTGGTGAGTCCTCCAAATTCTGCAGTGTTACTTACATCATGCCACATCCCAGCAAAACCCTTTTCATATATGAGGTCTATTATAAGCTTTAATTCATGACAGGTTTCAAAGTAAGCAATTTCTGGCTGGTATCCTGCTTCAACAAGGGTCTGGAACCCTGCTTTTATAAGTTCTGTTGCCCCTCCACAGAGTACTGCCTGTTCCCCGAATAAATCAGTTTCAGTTTCTTCTTTAAAGGTTGTCTCAAGAACTCCTGCTCTTGTAAGGCCTGATCCTTTTGCCATTGCAAGTACGATTTTTTTGGCGTTTCCTGTGTAGTCCTGCTGGACAGCTACAAGTCCTGGAACTCCAAATCCATCTTCATACTGCCTTCTAACAGTTGCACCCGGTGCTTTTGGTGCTACCATTGCAACGTTAACATTTTCAGGCGGTTTAATGTAACCATAGTGTATATTGTATCCATGTGAGAATGTAAGGGTGTTGCCTTCTTTTAAATTTTCTTTAATTGAATTTTCATAGACATCTGCCTGAATTTCATCAGGAATTAGTATGTGGATAACATCAGCTTTTTTAGCGGCCTCTTCAACACGTAAAACTTTTAGTCCATGACCTTTTGCTTCATTCCATGATGAACTACCTTCTCTAAGTCCTACAACAACATTTAATCCACTTTCAGACATATTTCTTGCCTGGGCCATTCCCTGGCTTCCGTAACCTATAACTGCAACTGTTTTATCATTTAAAACGTCTAAATCCACGTCTTTTTCATAATGTATGTTCATATAATGCCTCCAGAATCTTTAAATAAAATAAAAAATTAAATTGTTTTAATTCCTCGGGACATTGCTGTAGGTCCAGTTCTTGCAATTTCCTTTATTCCAAAGGCTTTAACAAGGTCAATAAGGGCGTCAATCTTATCAGATTTGCCTGTAATTTCTACAGTCAATGTTTCTGGACTTACATCAATTACTCTACCTCTGAAGATGTTTATATATTGAATAACTTCAGATCTAACTTTTTCTGTAGGTGAATGAACTTTAATAAGGCAAAGTTCTCTTTTTACAGTGTTTTCAGGTTCAAGATCCCTTACTTTAATGACTTCAATTAGTTTATTTAACTGCTTGGTAATCTGCTCCAGAATCTTTTCGTCGCCTTTTGCAATTATTGTCATTCTGGCAACGCCTTTCTGCTCTGAAGTTCCCACAGTGATACTTTCTATGTTGAATCCTCTTCTTGTAAAAAGTCCTGCAACTCTTTGAAGCACACCAGGCTTGTGAAGTACAAGCGCACTTATTATATGGGTTCTTTGCTCGTCCATCTTAATCACCTGACCTCTCATCTTCTTCAGGATAGATAACTCCTTCCATTGCCTCAACCTTATATTCTCCTACCATTTCTGTAAGTCGGCGCCCTGGAGGTACCATCGGGAGAATTTCTTCAGGATCAATTATAACATCGATCAATGTTGGTTCTCCTGAATTAATGGCATTTTGCAGTGTTTCGCGCATTTCCCCTGGTCTTTCTACACGTTCTGCGTTAACTCCAAATGCTTCTGCAAGCTTTACAAAGTCAGGAACTTCTCCTAAATGTGTGTGCGAAAATCTCTTTTCATAGAAGAGGTTCTGCCATTGTGCAACCATTCCCAGGTACCTGTTATCTAAAACACAAACTACTACTGGTATATCGTATTCTTTTATGGTTGCAAGGTCCTGTGATACCATAAGGAATCCTCCATCCCCACAAACAGCAACAACATCGTTTTCAGGCATTGCAACTTTAGCTCCCATCGCTGCAGGGAATCCGAATCCCATGGTTCCAAGCCCTCCTGAAGATAAAAAGGTCCGAGGTTTCTTTGAAAGGAAATAATGAGCCATCCACATCTGATTTTGACCAACATCAGTTGTCATAATGGTGTCTTCATCAACTGCTGCCATTATTTCTTTTATAACCTGCTGCGGCTTTAATGGAATATCATCAAATGAAGTTCGGGGAACAGTGGACATTTTAAACTTCTTAAGGTGATTGGCCCATTCTCCACTGGCTCTTACTCTGGATTTGGAGAGGGCTTTAACCAGGTTTGATAAAATGATCCTGGCATCTCCAACAATAGGGATATCTACATCTACATTTTTCCCAATTTCAGCAGGATCAATATCTATATGGATTATTTTAGCATTCTTTGCAAATTCATCTATTTTTCCAGTTGTCCTATCTGAAAATCTGCATCCAACAGCTATTAAGCAATCACAGTCATCAACTGCAAAATTAGCAGGTTTTCTACCGTGCATTCCAAGCATTCCAAGTGCTAATTCATGATCTTCAGGAAAAGACCCTTTACCCAGAAGTGTAGTTGTAACCGGTGCTTCTATAATTTCTGCAAGCTTTGAAAGTTCTTCTGAAGAACTTGAAGAGATTACTCCACCACCTGCAAGTATAACAGGCTTTTTAGCACTCTGGATCAGGCTTACAGCTTTTTTAATCTGTAATGGGTGTCCTTTCAGTGTTGGTTTGTAGCCAGGTAAATCAATTTTAATGTTTTCTTCAAATTCCAGTTCATGCTCCTGGGCATCTTTTGTTAGATCTATAACCACCGGTCCTGGCCGCCCAGTTCCTGCAATATAGAATGATGATTTAACGGTTTCAGGTATTTCTTCAGCTAAAAGTGGCTGGAAGTTGTGTTTGGTAATGGGCATGGTCATTCCAATGGTGTCCACTTCCTGGAATGCGTCATTACCAATAAGCCAGGACGGGACCTGTCCAGCAATGGCCACAATAGGCGAAGAATCCATATAAGCTGTTGCAATTCCAGTTACCAGGTTTGTTGCTCCTGGACCTGATGTTGCAATACATACGCCTACCTTTCCTGATGCTCTCGCATATCCGTCTGCAGCGTGGGCTGCACACTGTTCATGTCTTACTAAAATGTGTTTTAAGTCAGAATCGTAAATCATATCGTATAATGGAAGAACCTGCCCTCCAGGATATCCAAATACAACGTCTACTCCCTGATCTTTTAGTGATTTAATTAGCGCTTCGCCGCCTCTCATAAAAACACCTTAATTTTAATTTTTCCTATACTTTTTCTATCACCAAAGCATATGAATATCTATTTCGTTCATTAGAATATATATTGTTGGTGACATATTAAAATCATGATGCTGTTTCATGATTTAACTTTATATATAGTTGTTTTATATTTCTATTCAGTGATTTATAGTTTTATTACAGAAAATCATGATCTATTTTATAGCTAACCTGGTGGAAGAATTAGATATCGGTGCACACGGCTGAGGCGGCTTATTCACGTTAAATGTTATTATGGATACAGTTATGACCTCAAAAATCTAAAAAAATTTAAAATTAAATTCAGGGGATAAGCGCAAATAGTAAAAAATAACAGTAACTATAATATTAAGGAGTTAACTGACAGTATAGATATGAATACAGCTTGTTTAGCATATTCAAATTTCAATTAGATGGGAATTAAAGAGAAAAGCACATGATCGATGGGAGATTAAGGAATTCAGGCATTGATATCACTGGAGATGTGCCATGGGGACACACTTCTGCCAGTTTTATCAGACAAAAGAAGATTTAATTGATGTTCTCATCCCTTACTTTAAAGCAGGGCTTGAAAACAACGAATTTTGTATGTGGATCACTTCAGAACCTCTTTTTAAAAAGGAAGCAAAAAAAAAAGCACTGCAAAAGGCAGTTACTAAGTGCGAACACTTTTTGGCTTGAAAAAGAAAACTGGACGGATTTTGTTGACTATGAGGAAAAAGTTGATGGTGTCGTAGGCAAATATCAGTATAGAAAATATTAATTTATATTAATTTAAAATTATTTTGATTTAAAGTGATCTAATGTAATGAAATCAGTACTATTCAGTTCATTTATATTAATATAGCGAAAAGATTGAGGGGCTACGAAATTAGGGATAATACTTGCTGGATCAATTGGATCATTAAATATTTCGAATTCATTTATTTCAATTGCATAGCCTTTTTCTTTATTTCTAAAATAATCGAAGAATTCATCTTCTGCAATGCCTGAATATTCTTTAAAATTTTCCCAAAGATTTTCAGGATGATCTTCTATTATCTTTTCGATCTTAAAAAATCCTACAATTTTTTTAACAGGAGAAGTGGAGTATATATAAGCTTCTTTAAGGCATTTTTTACGGAATCCTGTCTTTCTGAATTCATATTTCTTATTTCCTTTTTTAATTTCCTCAACATATTTTGGCTTAATTGACAGTAAAACGTTCATCAATTGCACTCTCCTTTTTTAATAAAAGATATTGCTCATACGTAATTTCTTGTATAGATTGAGGGGCAGCTCTTAAAATGCCTTGTTCTATTAATTCATTTAATTTTAATGGTTTAGGTAAATAAGTGCTAAGTGTAAATAAGATTACTGTTGTAGGTTTTTGAGCAAATTCATCAATCTCTTTTTTTGAATATACCGTTCTTTTACCAACATATTCAAGTATTTCACTTGGATCATTAAGATCTGCAATTACTTTTTCTATAACTCCTAAACATGTAACTCTTTGATTGGGTCTTGAGTGATAGAAAATAACTATATCTCCTGGTGACATTTTTTTAATTTGAGAGTGGCTAAGATAAGCTTTTTTAATGGTATTTCCTTCAGCGATAAGTTCATTTGCACATTCTAATAATGTTATTTGCCTATCTTTATCTATAAACAGTCTATCATGATACATAGGAATTATAGGTACAATAAACTTCTTTGTCGCTTCTCCATCATAAAAAGTGGGGTAAAAGTATTTCGATATTTCTACAGAATTAAATTTTTCGAGTTTATTTTTGTTAGGGAAAAGTTCCTTAACAAAAATATCTTCTCCCCTTTTATTCTTTCCAACATTAATAAATCCATATTCTTCAATTAAATCAACTAAATAATCAGAAGGCTGACTAAAATGAGTTAAATATATCTCTTTAAGCCCATTTATTATTGAATATTCCACAGAAAGCCGTATAAACAGCTCTCCGATCTTATTTCCAACACTTGAAACTTTAAGAGTGGCGATTTTTAGTCTGTTCTTTGCAGGTAAAATTTCACCAGCATCAATAGGCTCATTTTCAACTTTATAGATTAAAGCAGCACCTATAGAACCATCGTGCTCATAGTAAACAAAACAATCCCTACCTTGTCTACAAATTTTATTCCACCACTCCTCAAATTCATCATACTCTTCTTTAAGGGAATCAAAAATTGTATCTTCAAGATCTAAATTATAAACTTTTTCTTTCTTTATAGGTGGGGGATGTGAAGGATCTCTTCTGTAAGAAAAAATTTTAAGGGCATCATCAATGGATAGTACTCTATCCTCTATACCTAAATTAAAGGCTTTTTTATGTATCCCTTTATCTTCAGTAAGGAGAAAGCTAACCTCATTTTTATAAACAGAATAAAGGATAATGTTATCTACATAATCATGTTCATTTGAAGGCTTTTTTACAATATCTAAAAAATTATTGTCTTTTACTGGATTAGAAGGGTTAATTAAGACGGAGTATGTTTTAATTTTAGATGAAATAATGTTTTTTCTATCTTCATCTTGATCTCTTTTTATCTCATTGATAGATTCTGGATGAATTATAATTTTCTGTTCAGAATCATTTAAAACTCCAAGAAGTTTTTGTAAATTATCTGAAATGACTTCGTGATTTTCACGGTAGATAAATATATTTGTATCAATGAGAATGCGCATTTCATCACCCAATCATTATAATATCAATTTTCATGCCAATATTTTTAATGAATATTACAAATAAATAGTTTTCTTTTTAACTTCTATGATACCATAATTTAAAAAAATAGTTTAAATTATTTAATTAACATACGATGTTTATAAAAGATTAGTTGAGAAAATTTACTTTCATATTAAAGAGATTTTTGAAAAACCTGTAAAAATTCGTAAAATTTTTGCGGCCCGAAAAATCATAGATTTTCGACGCCTCTAAAATAGGGAGAGGATAAGATTTATAATCCGATTATTACTATGGAATAACCGTCTTAAAACATTTATTTTCCTTAAAAAAGATACCCAAATTATTTAATGAAATCATAAAACTATTAAAAATAATCATAACAATCAAAAAACAGAGGCATCAAAAATCCTCTAAAAACATAAATTAAAATAAAAAGGAGAATTATTATATGAAAATACTTGTAGTGGGAACAGGAGCAAGGGAACATGCAATCTGTAAGGCAATAGATGGAAACGCTGAATTATATTCAATTATGAGCAATAAAAACCCTGGAATAGCCCGAATATCCAGATACCAGATTTCAGATGAAAATGATATTGAAAGGGTCATGAAGTTTGCAGAAGATACTAACATTGATATAGCTGTAATTGGTCCTGAAGCACCTCTTGAAAAAGGTATTGTGGATGCACTGGAGGGTGCAGGAGTTGGATGTGTTGGTCCTACCAGAGAAGCTGCTAAAATCGAAACAGATAAGGTTTTTATGAGAAACCTCTTTGAAAATTACAAAATAGACGGCTCTCTTGTCTACAGGGTGTTCGATAACTACGATGATATCAGTGATTTTATCGATGACTTTGGTGGGGATGTCGTAATCAAACCAGTGGGTTTAACCGGTGGAAAAGGTGTTAAAATTATGGGGGAGCAATTAAAAGATGCTGAAGAAGCTAAAAAATACTCTAAAGAAATAATAGACACTAAAATGGGCGGACATGCCAAAGTAGTGATTGAAGAAAGAGCTATTGGAGAAGAATTCACTGTTCAGGCATTTGTAGACGGTAAAAACGTTACTCCTATGCCTGCGGTTCAGGATCATCCCTATGCATTTGAAGGTGATGAGGGACCTATCACCGGAGGAATGGGTTCTTATTCAGATAAAGGAGGATTACTCCCATTTTTAGATCAAAATAGCTATGATAAATCAGTTAAAATAATGAAAGATACAGTTAAGGCTATTAATAAAGAAGCTGGACCTTACAGGGGATTTTTATACGGACAGTTCATGTTATGCCGGGACGGCCCAAAACTAATTGAATACAACGCAAGATTTGGAGATCCTGAAGCTATGAATGTTTTAAAGCTCCTTAAAACAAATTTTGTGGATATTTGCGAGGGTATTGTTGATGGAAACCTTAAAGGAGCTAAATTTGCTGATAAGGCCACCGTTTGCAAGTATATAGTTCCAGAGGGTTATCCTGGAAACGCTGTTCCAGATCAGCTTATAGATGTTAATGAAGCTAAGATCGATGAGATAGGCGCACAGGTTTACTATGCTGCTGTTAATGAAAAGAAGGGGAAGGTCTACACATCATCTTCAAGAGCTTTAGGTATAGTTTCTACCGGTGAAACAATTGAAGAAGCTGAAATGATCTGTGAAAACGCTACAAAATATGTGAAAGGTAATGTTTATCATCGAAGGGATGTTGGAACCCGTGATCTTATACAGAAAAGAATTAACCATATGAGAGAACTTAAAAAATAAGATTCTTTTTATGGAAAAAATTGATATATTATGTTTTAAATAATCTTTTCTTTGACTATTAAATCCAGCTATGAAAATTTTGGAGTGAAATAATGAAACATCTTTTATCAATGGAAGATGCCAGACACCATGTAGATGAAATACTGGATCTTTCAGGGAAGTTTAAAAGGCAGGAAATTCCTGGAGAGCCTTTAGCTAAAAAAACGCTGGCTATGGTGTTTGAAAAGGCTTCAACAAGAACAAGGATCTCTTTTGAAGTTGGAATGTACCAGCTTGGTGGAAACGCACTTTATTTATCAAAGGATGACCTTCAGCTTGGACGCGGTGAAATAATAGAAGATACTGCAAAAGCAATGAGCCGCTATGTTGATGGTGTGATGATCAGGGCCAGGGAACACCAGGATGTTTTAGAATTTTCAAAGTACTCTGACGTACCTGTTATTAACGGACTTACAAACTTAGAACATCCATGCCAGGCGTTTGCTGACCTTTTAACCATAAAAGAAAAGAAAAATAGTTTCAATGTTAAATTAGCTTTTGTTGGGGATGGAAACAACGTATGCAACTCTCTTCTTCTTGCTTCAGCCTTTGTGGGTATGGATATGAATGTTGTATGCCCTCCAGGTTATGAACCCCATGCCCAAATATTCAAAAAGGCAAAAAAATACGCTGAAGATACTGGAGCAGAGCTTAAAATAATAAATAATGCTGAAGAAGGTGTTGAAGGTGCCCAGGTAATTTACACTGATGTATGGGTTAGTATGGGTGATGAAAAAGAAGCTTCAAAGCGAATAAATGATTTAAAAGCCTATCAGGTAAATAAAACTCTCATGGAAAATGCAGATGCAGATGCCATGATTATGCATTGTTTACCTGCAGTTAGGGGTCAGGAAATAACTGCAGAAATGATAAATTCAAATCAGTCTGCAATATGGGATCAGGCTGAAAACAGACTGCATGCACAAAAAGCAGTGCTTTACAAGCTTCTTAAATAATAAAGCTTTAGTTTTGTGCTTCTATTTGCAAAACTCAGAAACAATTAGTACTGCTGTTAAAAAAATCCCCGTAAATAATCCCCTTTCAACAGACTCTTTTAAGGGTAGCTTCTCTACATAGTATTCAACGGCAGTAAAAGCTAAAAACGCCCCAGTAAATAGAACAACTCTCGTGATAACAAATTCCGGCATAATGATCCTCCATTAAAAAACTGAATCTTTGAAAACCAAAGGTTTTAAATGCTGAACACTGTCAAAAATCGTAGATTTTTGATTGCCGGGAAATGTATTTCCCCGGCCACAAATCGAAGCCCTCGAAAACAAAGTTTTAGGGGCATCAAAATTCGAAGAATTTTGAAAGCCCCCAAACACAGAGTGTTCGTTGCTCATTTCAATGTTTCCAAGTGATGGGTCAGCAAGGTAAACGCTTTCATTGCTTATTTTTCTGATTACACTGTAATGGCATTGGCCATCCAGTATAATGTACACAATGTTGTTGGGTTTAAGATCATCAACTGATAATCTCATCCCCACTGTATTTACGCCTTTTGCTTTCGTTACTTCTGATAATCCGTGCATTGTTGTCCCTGATGTATCTGTGCCAGCAAGAACTATCAGTTCCTGCTCTGTTACACTGATGCCAATGTTCTGCAGCACTGTTGCAAGCGCTGTTGGTCCGCAGCTGTAATCACGGGTTTGTATCACTATTCCACTTGTATCCTTTTGTGGAGTTGTAACAGTGTCATTCTCTGGATTAATATTTAAATCCTGCGTATCTGTTATCTGGTCGTTTGCTGAAGTCACAGAATCATTATTTTCTGTTGTATGTTAGTTGGAAACTTTTTTTCAGTTCATTTAAACATCAAATCAGATAAAAATTCAAATAATATCCAAAGTATTGAAAATAGAACTTCAATGTGGAGTCCTATAATTAAACCCTTTCTAATAAACTTTTTTAAGTAGATGCCTTTCAAGGTTTCAATTAGATTCAGTCTTAGATTGCGTCGGTCTTTGCATATTGTACCACCAATTCATAAGAAGTGTAATTACAAATCCCATAATAAACGCAAGTAATATACTGCTAAACTCCAGGAGTATCGGCACCATTGGCAGTGGAAGCAGAACTTCAATGCGTGGCACTCCTAAAATACCAATTACAACTCTGTCATATACAATAATAAATGAAACCAGCAGCAATAAAAAGCCTATAAATCCAACTAGCCACCCACCGAACATCCATTCATAGACGATACCCCTGAATTTTACCCATGATGAAAAACATTTTTTAATCATTAATACTCCAATTTGCTCTCCTAAAAACATTGGAATAATTATATTTAGGAATAGAGAAAGTGCACCAATTATCAATAGATAGATTAAGTCCCATATGTATTCCATATTCTCATCCTCCATTTCGAATTTTTTCACAACTATGTTTTATGTTTTCACAGGGAGCTTTGCAAAACTCCCTGTGGAATTAAATAATGTTTACACCTATATACGAGGACCCCAAACCTGACCATATCGTCTGGCATGAATTGTGCAGAACACATCCCCTGAAGGACCATCAGGAGTTCTTTGTGTACATATTATACACTGACCCGCTGTCCATCTTGCTAGTGCTATCCCGAGAAGTATAGGGCCAACCACTTTTCCTGCTTGTACAAGCGCTGCTGCGATTATAGCAGCAACTTTTTTCCAAATAACTCTTCCTCTGATACTCTGCATGGTTTCTGCTGACAGTTGCATATTAGCTGATGCTGATAGTTGCTGTCCTTTAATGCATTCCATTTCTTCGCTTGCTAAAGTTTGGTTTTCTGCCTGTACAGTACTTGTATTTGTATTGTTGGCCTGTTCTGCTGTTTGATTAACTTGCATGTTAGGATCGCTTATCACTAACACATTCCCAGTGAAAATTGCAGCAAACTTTTCTCTGGTCATTTCAATGTTTCCAAGTGATGGGTCAGCAAGATAAACACTATTTTCACTTACTTCTCTGATTACACTGTAATGGCCTTCGCCATCCAGTATAATGTGCACAATGTTGTTGGGTCTAAGATCATCAACTGATAATTTCATCCCCACTGCATTCAGCCCTTTAGCATGTGCAGCTCGTACCAGGCCATACATTGATGTTCCTGATGTGTCTGTGCCAGCAAGAACCTTAAGTTCCTGCTCTGTACTGTTAATCCCCATGTTCTGCAGCACAGTTGCAAGTGCTGCAGGTCCACATGAGTAATCTGTTGACTGCATTACAATTCCACTTGTATCTATTTGTGGAATTGTTTCATTCTCTGCTATTATTGTATCATTCTCTGGATTAACATTTAAATCCTATGTATCTTCGTTTTCTGAAACCACAGAATCTAAATCCTCATCTAAAAGCTGCGTATCTGCACCTGTGGCCTCTGCTGGTGCAGGTTCATCGCTCATTGCACTATTTTGTGTACTTACGGCTGGTTCACTAGTTACGAAGGTTGCATCCTGCATTGGATCATTCTCATTGTAGTATTTGTACCTGACACATTCGCAGTCAACGTTTCATTTTCTGCTCCCGTTGCCTGCCTACTTTCAACTGCTTCTACTAATTCAGATGCAGCTGCAACATCTGCACCTTTTCCTTTAACTGCCATTGTATCGGCAGTTTCACCATGCGGTATAGCAAATGCTGGCGCCGTCCCTATAATAAGGACCGCAAGCAAGACTGCTATCATTTTTTTCATGTTAAAACCTCCTGTATTTCACAATTCTCTGTCTGCAAAATAACTTCCTGTTATCTTACAATTTTTTGGTCTGTAAAATCATGTCATATAAAGGTTGTGGTTTTAAAGCTGTATAAAAACGTAAAATTTGTTCTAACAGAACAATTTTGTCCTAACAGGACAATATTGTTCTAAGAAGACCTAAAAATTTAACACCCACAACATAAACGTTTAAATAGTTTAAATTACATACCAAAAGGTTTAGTTTAAAATTTGTTCATTCCAGATGAAATTTTTTCATGAGATGTAGGGTTCAATTTCCTTTAATAAAATAAGAACTTATTTGGAGTGAAAAATTCAGGTAGAAAACAACCCATTAACTTTAAAGCTTCAAAGAGAAACCTTTATATACTCTGAAGTTCAAACCATGATACTACAGCGGGGTGGGGTAGTCTGGTGATCCCGCGGGGCTCATAACCCCGAGAGCCCTAGTTCAAATCTAGGCCCCGCTATTTACTTAATTTTTATATTTTAAATCATAAAACCATAAAAAAGTACTTTTTAAAAGTTTTATCAAAAAAACTTTGAAAACCCAGCGAAACTATTGAAATCAAAGATTGTATGCTAAGTTGCAGTTGGGGCAAGCCGAAGAGCAGCTACCGGTTTATTGCATAAGCAATTTAAACTGAGGAAACTCCACCCATCATACAGAACTGCGGTGTCGTGAGGCACATGTTGAGAAACATAACTCTGGAGCAGAGACGAAACCCCTTTTGATAGATGAAAATGAAGCATAGCTGAAGATATCAAAAGGAAGGGTGAAACGGCCATTTCGCAGGATGCAAGGGTAAATACTGCTGATGAATACTGTATGAGGCAGAGGTAGCCCGCATAGATGAATGCTGCTTGAACAGAAGGTGGGTTACTCCTGGCATGCCCCACTACTTAAAATTCAAAGCTAAAAAATCAAGAAGCTGTGTTTCATGTCAAAGACAGGGTTCTGATACTCTTCCAAATCCATAGCATTTTGTGACAACCTACAGTTTATTTAATATACAGGTTAAACAAAATATTTTTCAAGGAATAAGTTAATTAAGGAAATGAATCATGTCTGATTTATCTGCACTTCTTACAAGCATATTGCCGTTAGCTTTGGGGGCTGCTGTAAGTCCAACTGTTTTAATAGGCATTATTTTGATTTTATCCATTACTAAACGGCCTAAATTGAATGGAGTTGCATTTTATATTGGTTCCATAATTTTACTGCTTATTGTAGTTGCTTTGGGAGTATTTGTAAGCAAAGGAGCAGTAATTGCATCTGGTACAATGCCATCTACCACATCAGCATATTTTGACATTGTTTTGGCTGTATTGTTGATTCTACTTGGAATTCGAAGAACCAGAAAAGAGGATAAAGGCCCTGATAAAGATAAATTTAAGGAAGATGCATCGCCATCTGCTGTAAAAGGGTTCATAAAGTCAATGGGATTTGGATTTGGACTATTTGTTATAAACTTTACGACCACTATACTTGTATTTGCAGCAGGTAAAGACATTGGACTTTCTCCAGCCCCTTTATTTGATAAATTAATTGTTATAATTGCCCTCACAATAATTACCCTACTTGTAGTTGAAATCCCTCTTTTAATCTATATTTTAATGCCTAAAACAGCTAATAAAGCTCTTGCACCGGTTAATATCTGGATGCAGAAAAATGGTAAATATTTGATGGCTGCAATCTTTTTTGTATTTGGAATTTACCTTCTGGTAAAGGGTGCAGGCGTTTTATTTTTTGGCAGCGCCTATTGAACAGTAATAAAATCCAGTTAAACCATATTCACTTCCAACAGGGCATTCACCACATAAACAACCTTTTCTTTTAAGTTCGCATCTGGTTTTACCCCCTGCACAGAATAAACGTTCATCTCTATTTCGCATACATTCGTTACGGGTTGGACAGACAGGACAGAGACATTTCTCAAAATTTTCTTGGATATAAGGAACAATTATTTCTCCTTCTGCTTTAATTATAGAACTAACTCTGTATATGCTTCCACTGGCTTTTCGTGATGGACCATCCTTTTCGCCGTGTAAGTCTGTAAAATACAGACCTCCAGGTCCAAAAGCTAATCCACAGGGACTTGCAGCATTTTCACCAGTATAAATTACAAATTCATCGTATGATTTAACTGCAGAAGCATCGTCGTTTAGTTTTATTTTCACAATTTTTTTCCCTTTTATTGAAGGCCCTTTAACATATGATCCTCCGAAATAGGCTACAAATAATTCATCTTCATATTTGAAGGGGAATTCTCTGTTCTGCATAAAATCAAGTGCGGTTATTCCCTGGCTTAAATTGGACCAGAATACTGAATTTTGCCGCATAGTCTGGGGCCAGCCATAATTTTTTCCTGCTTCTACTTTAGCAATTCTGTCGTCATAAGCAGGTCCATTATCGGTTATATACAGTGACTTATCGCTTTTACGCCATCTTGCACCAAAAGGATTTCTAAAGCCTTTGGCAAAAACAGGACTATCTGGATGGGGATTATCTTCAGGAATACTACCATCTAAATTCAATCTTAAAACTTTTCCTCTCAAATCGTTATCATACTGGGCAACTTCTGGCTTTACCATTCCTTCGCCAAGATTAACGTACAGTTTACCATCAGGTCCAATTGTAACTGCCTGAATTTGATGGGCAGCCTTAGTAGAAGGTATGCCATCGAGTATAGTTTCCATGGAGTCAATTTTCAAACCATTTTTGCTTTTAGTTTTTATAAGTTTATTTTTTGGTTCTCCTTCATCCTCATAAATCATTGATACAAACAAATCGCCGGTTTCAGGCTCAACGCAGATACCAGTTACTCCTGATTCGCCTGTTCCTGGAATTTGGTGGTCTGGTTTGAAATTTAGCAGGTTTTCTGCATAAGTATGAACTTCGTGGTCATTGGTTATAGTCTTAATTTGGCCGTATAATTCTGTAACATATAGAAGAGGGGCACCGGGATCATCACCGGGTTTTGGAACAAATGCAAGGTTTACTGGTAAGTCCAGTCCTGTGACCATCAGTTCTATTTTAAATCCAGGGAATACCCACCATTTTTTTTCAATGTCATTAGCCATAAAAATCACTGTTATATATGTTTATTAGTAATAATTAATATGATTTTAGTAATAGGATGTTTAAATCTTAAATGAGTTTTCATGTTTAAAACTTGGGATGCTTTAAGTTGAAATATTGTTGTGAGGCATTTAAAGCGCCTTTACTAATAATACAACCAGATATCATTTTACTGGGAGTATCTTTTATGGATTCAATATGTGTAAAAAAATAACTATATAATAATTTATATTGAATAATTAATAAATATAAGGTCAGGGTTTAAGAAAATTTTGGAGGTAAAAATATGGTTGAAATTGGTTTTAAACTTGCAAGTGAATTATTCAAACCTCAAGAGCTTATAAATTATGCCAAACATGCTGAAGAAGCAGGATTTGATTTTGCGGGTATTTCTGACCATTATCATCCGTGGACGAGCAGACAGGGTAACAGCCCTTTTGTATGGAGTATGCTTGGAGGCATATCACAGGTAACAGAAAATTTAAACCTTATAACTGGTGTTACATGTCCTACAATCAGGCAGCATCCAGCTCTGGTAGCTCAGGCTGCAGCTACTGTAGCTTCAATGATGCCAGGCAGATTTACTTTAGGAGTAGGTTCTGGTGAGAATCTAAACGAACATATTTACGGGGATCGCTGGCCACCAGCCCCTATAAGGATTGACATGCTTGCAGAGGCAGTTGATGTAATCAGAACACTCTGGCAGGGAGGAATGCAGGATTACGATGGATTATATTATCATGTTGAAAATGCACAGATTTACACTCTCCCTGAAGAGCTTCCACAGATATTTATGGCTGCAGATGGTCCAATAGCAGCTACGACTGCAGGAAACTGTGGAGATGGTCTGATTGTAGTGGATGGAAAGAGTGAGTTGCTGGATATCTTTAAAAAAACAGGAGGAGAAGGAAAACCTACATATTCTGAAATTTCAGTGAGTTTTGCAGAAACAGATGAAAAAGCAGTGGATATGGTTTATGAATACTGGCCTTTAATGGCTATTAAGGGAAAATTAAGCTGGGAAATCGCCACAACAACACATTTTGAAGGACTTGCTGAAAATGTGAAAAAGGAGGATATACCAGAAAGAATTCTTTGCAGTTTTGATCCACAGGCCCATATAGATAAAATAAAGGAAAATATTGATGCAGGATTTGATCTTATCTGTATTCAGCAGGTAGGAAACAATCAGGACGAATTTATCGAGTTTTACAGGGAAGAAGTGCTTCCGGAATTCAAACAGATTTAAAGTATTGGGAGGTCTATACAGACACACGATCAGATATTAATCAGACTTTAATTTTAAAATAAGCATTACAATAAATGGCAAAATAACTGCCCCAGCAAATGCCAGCAAAAAAGAGTTTACCTGTGATGAATAGGCTCCAATTGCTGCGTATGCAAAAGAAATACCTGAATTAGACAATAAAATCAATAAAATAAAGCGATTTAGAGGCATGCGTCCAATACCTGCAGCCAAAACCGAAGCTTCTGCTAAAACAGGAACTGCACGTGATATAATAATGATCCAGTCACCATACTTATTTTGAAGCTTTCGAAGCTTTAAAAGCTCATTCTTGCCTACTAATTTTTCTGAAATAGGATTTCCAAGTTCTGATCCTAACCAGTAGCCAATAATGCAGCTAACAGTCATTCCTGCAAGTGAAATTAGTGTACCAAAAATAAAACCCAGAAAATAACCTCCTGCAGTACTAACTATGCTTGAAGGAACTGGAGCTAAAATATCAATAGATAAAAGCCCTAAAATAACAATTCCCATTAATAAATTTGAATGAGATGAATTTAAAAAGTAATCTGTCCAGTTTTCAATTGATTCTCCAAAAATTAAAAATGGTATTAAAATTAGAAGCAGAATTCCAAAAACCAGGAATGTCCATTTAATTTTGCTTTGCACATGGCTTTCCATTAACAATCAGACTTATCTATGTGAATCATAATTAAAATAATTTAGGCTCTGTAAATAGTGATACCATCTTACTTACAGGATTTCTACAAAGCTTAAAAAAGGTTGTTTTAGTGTTTGATGGCGTCTTTTACTTTATCAAAGAAGCCTTTATCTTCAGCATAAATTTCTTTGCCACTTATATCAGCAAACTCCCTTAATAACTCTTTTTGCCTGGAATTCAGTTTTTTGGGAACAATCACTTTTGTTTTCACATAAAGGTTTCCATTGCCGTTCCAGCGCAAATGTGGCATTCCTTTTCCTTTAATACGAAATGAAGTACCTGGTTGTGTACCTGCAGGGATTTTAAGACTTACTATTTCCTTTCCAAGCGTGGGAATGTCTACTTCATCACCAAGAGATGCCTGTACAAAGCTTATGGGCTGTTCATAAATCAGATCTGAACCATGACGTTCAAAGAGATGGTGTGGCTTAACAGTGATTAAAACGTACAGATCTCCTGGAGGCCCTCCTCTTATACCAGTATCTCCTTCACCAGGAACTCTGAGGCGTGAACCATCTTCTACACCGGGTGGTACCCTGATATGAATGGTGCTTGTTTCTCTTACAATTCCTTTTCCACGGCACATGTTGCAGGGAGTGTCTATAATTACTCCTTCTCCTCTACACTGGGGACATGGTCTTATATTAACAAACTGGCCAAAGGGAGTTTGACTTATCTGCTTAACCTGACCTGTTCCTCCACACTGGCTGCACTGATGTGTTCCAGTTCCAGGTTCGGCTCTTGCGCCTTTGCATGTTGGACATGTCTTTTTATGAGATACATCTATATCTCTTTCAAGTCCAAAAGCTGCTTCTTCAAGGGTAATGGATAAATCATAGTAAACATCAGCCCCCTGTTGTGCATGGCTTCTTCTTTGACCTCCTCCAAATCCGAACATGTCGAATATGTCCCCAAAGTCAAATCCAAATCCTC
>JAVSLW010000025.1 GCA_039666455.1 Methanobacterium sp.
TAGCCACATAAATTTTTGTTTTCATTTTAGAATATTTAAAAGCCTCTTTTACAAGCCGTGCATCTGCAGGATTATCTTCAACCAGTAATATATCTATTACAAATTTATTCAATTTACCACCACTTAGCCTAAAAATTCGCTGCTATTAGTTTTTAGAGGCATATACTTAAAAACTTTTACTGGGATGTACACTGAAAAAAAAAATAAAGAAAATAAATTATTTTCCGAGTTTTTCAGAGCTTCTTCTAATAGCAGATGTGATACTCTCTCTTCCAAGATATACCAGAACTAGTATAGCTGCAAGAAGTACTGCTCCAGCTAAAGGTACAACAGGTATTCCTGAAGCAGTTGGAGCTTGAGCAGGAGCATCTCCTAATGGAAGTCCTGGTGCTATTTCTCCTGGTGCTGCAGTTTGCTCTCTTATCCCACTTACTGCTTGAGTAATTCCGGACATAATTCCAGTTCCTTGATGAACTGACAGGGATTGGGGTTCAGGAGCAGTCGGAGTTACTGGTACTGGTTGAACTGGCCGGGGTTCAGGAGCAGTTGGAGTTGGAGCAGTTGGAGTTACTGGTACAGGTGCTACAAAATTCATCATAAATGCTTGTGGGTCACTGCCTGCAGCTAACATTGTATTTAGATCTTTTTGGGTTAAGGATATGTCCTTGGTCACGTTGAAAGCCTTAAGTAGTTCTGCATACCTTTCTTTACCTGGGATAGCCTTGTCCACGTACCATAAAGCCCAGTAGGCTGTTTGGTAGAAGTGGTTGTTGTTTGGAATATCCTGGTTTTGCATTGTGTTTATGATGTTACGATCCATCTCAAGCAATATAGCTTTACCTGTATTGGTGGCTTCATTCCAGAGGATGAATATTCCTGCTGTATTTGTATTACGGATTCTGACTCCTGGTGTGAAGTAAGTGCCTTCTGCAGCTGAAGTTCCAAGAATATGGTTTATAACCATCTCTTTACAGTGGGCAGGGAAACCTACATGTATGTAGTGTGAGTTAAGTGGGAAGTTTCTTCTGACATAATCTGCAATTACATAGCCCTGTGTAAACCCTGAACCAGGACAGGCACCACCTACTGAAGCTGCTAATAACTCATAAGGAACTCCATGAGCCCATAGATTAGCTACAGCCACAACATAGAAATCCTGTTGCGCATATTCCTGTATATTGTATGCCCTGTTGTTTGTATATGCACGTTCCACTGCAACTGACTTATTCCACCCTTCCGAGTTTCTTGAACCTGCTAAATTGGAATTAAGCCCTATATCAAACACATTGAGATCTGTTCCACCGTATGTTACTGGAACTATTCTAAGGCCTGTAGCTGCATTATACTCTATAAACACGGTGTTTAAGACTACATTAGGTAAATTCCCAGACTTTTTAACAAACGCAAACCATAAAGGAGTCCATATAGACCTGCTAAGGCTCAAGAAGTTGTCTATTGTGCTACCTGTAACACTTCTAATACCATCAAGGGCTCCTAATGTTGATCTGGTTAATTTTCCCTGTTCATCTTTTAACAGTGTATAGCCTGCTGAGGTTATGACCAGATCCTCACCAGTTAGTTTAGAGCCGAATGCTGCTTCAGCCATTAAAGCTGCTTGTTCACCTATATTTTTAAGAGTATTGTAATCGCTGGTTGTTAAAATACCTGTATTTTTATCGTACTGGTGGTTTGAGTTCTCCAGCTTATTTATATAGGTTCTATCAATTCCATGTCCTGGTGTGTAAGTAGTTCCCACAACATGTCCCCAGAGATAGTTGAAATCACTCTGATTCATCTTTTTTAGGGAATCAACAGATATTAGTAAGCCCATATTCCCGCTGAATATATTTTTTTGAGTATATAGCCATTGCAGAAACTTTATTTGCTCTAATCCTCCACCTGTCACTGGTTTTCCGTATTCATTTAATAGTGAACTATTAAATTTCATTACAGCCATGATTCCATTACCTGGTGAAGTTGTAGAACCACTTCTATCCCACCAGATGTAGGCACTTTCAAGTGGATCACCATTGATCATGCTTTGATAGTTTATCATCAGTGGGTCAGATTGATTTGGTATCTGTCTTACCCATTGGGCAGGATTAACGCTCAATATGGTCATGGGTACGTTGTCATCTCCCCCTCCAGGAGTGGTCATGACATGGTAAGATTGTGCACTGTTCATCAATGGAAAGTTGTTCTGGAAGCTTTTAGCCTTCACATAACCACTTAAAAGCCCTTCTGATACTCCTCCGCTGGTACCTGCAAACTTAAGCAGGTCTTTAGGTGCTCCATTAGCCCATGCACTTGCAATACTTACTATTTCAAATGCATTTATGCCTAATTCCTGTTTTATATTATTCCACTGTGCTTCATTCATACTAACTAAGGCGCTGTTAGATAGGTAGACTGTGTTACTGCTATTAATGGTGAATGCATTTCCAGATGGAATAGGTGTGTATCTTCTTGCAAATACCTCGTTTCCACTTTTTTTAACAAAGATAAATTCCAGAGCACCATTAGGGTCATTTAATGTTACCATATTTCCATTACCTGGAGTTATAGCACTGGTGGTGTCTAATACACCCTGAAGACTATCCTCAGTTGAACCTCCTTTATATGATGCTGAACCTGCTGTTGTTATTAACAAAGTATCGTCAGAACTGGTTGAATTTGTTATACCCAAATCTGTACCTGCATTTTTTGTGACCTGTGTACCTATATCATGGGTTTCATTTGCTGAAACTGCTCCACAAATCACTAATACAAAAATAAGTGCAGCAGCCATAAATACCATTTGCCGCTTCATATTTTCACCTCCTTTTTTATTGTGAAACTTGATTTATTGATATGAATATATATACTTATCCATTTAAAAATAATCAAAATATTAAAATTTTACCCTATTTTTCACGTTAATAACTGGTTTATTGATATGTTTTTACATACTTTTCGATCTAAAATTCAGGGATTTAAAAATGAAAATAAAAAGAAAAAGTATAACCTGAATTAAGCATTTTCATCCATTAACATGGAAAGACGCATTTTCCAAGAATTAGAACGTATATTGTTAAGGTTCATCTTGTCGCGTTTGATAACAATACATTTTTGAGGACATGCCTTTTTACAGGCTCCACAAAGTACGCATAAGTCTGGATTTATAACGGATTCATTATCGACTATACTTACAGCGTTACATGGACAGACATCCTCACATGCATGACATGATTTTCCTTTACATTCTTTATCCTCATCTAAAAATATCTGACCTTCAAATGGCTTGCTGACCACAGCAGCATTTACAGGGCATATTTCCTGGCACCAGCCACAGTTTATACAGATATCTTCATCTAAAATAATGTTTCCATTAATTTCAGGCTTGGATATATCATCTCTGTATATACAGGTAGTACATATCACTTTTATCGCATTTTCAGGACATACACGCTTGCAAATACCGCAGTAAACACATTTGGATTCATTTATACTTATCCCTTTAGCTATTTCAGGATTACTTGAGCTTAAATCGTTTGATTCTATGGATATAGCTTCAGCAGGGCATAGTTCTTCACACATTCCACAGTATACGCATTTTTCCAGGTCTATATCAGCTTCTCCTATTACAAGACCTGATCTATCAGGCATTGTCCTGATCATATGAATTGCATCCCTTGGACATGCTTTTACGCAGTTTCCACAGTATATGCATTCTTCATTGTCAATTTTAGCTTCATGCTCCCATTTAGGGTATTCTTCTATTTCTCTAATATTTTGATCATCAATTTTACACTCCAATGCATTAAACGGACATGCAGAAGCACAAAGACCACATAAAACACACTTATTTTTGTCCATGTTGATATATTCCATTTTTACAAGTCCTCTTGCTATTGGAAGAACAGGGCCCAATTTAATACATTCAGTAGGACATATATCAGAACATATACCACACCCAACACATTTTTCGTTTTTATGCTCAAGAGAACGTTTCTGACCTACGTTTCTTTCTACAGATACCATTTCAATCAACTCTTAGTTATTGCCTGATTTGGACAGTTTTGAATGCATAAATCGCAGTCATCGCAGTTTTCAAGGATCAGTACAACATCCCCACCCTGATCTATTAACGCTCCTTTTTCACATATCTTCATGCATAATCCTTCTCCAGGACAGTTTTCGATTTTTCCGCACTTTTCAGTGTCTATAATCACTGGCATAATTGATCACTCCTAAATAATATTTTTTGATTTATACTCTCTCTCGATACGAATATATAAACATATCGAAAAAAAAGCTGTTGGGCTACCTGGTAATGGGGGCATCTCCCAATTTTTGGACGTGGAATTTCTTTCCTTTCACCAGATAAGTCTATAAATGTAATAAAATTAACTTTTAAGAAATAGAAATTGTTACTGCTCATTTCCACGTCCACTATCTAAACCAGGCATTTTGAAATTTCTTGAGATAATTATATCTAATTTTTACTTTTTTAATGTATAACCCTCTTCGAAATGTAATCAGTTACACTTATAGAATAAAGAGTATAAAAAAGAAATCATGTGGCCTTTTCTCTATTTAGTAGTTAAATTTTTCACTTAAAATTAAATATTTTAATATTAGATATAAACTAATAACAAAGGTTATATGCCATTTTTAAAGGTGTTATAATATGAAGATTATCAGCGTGATAGGAACTAAAGATACTGGGAAAACTACTCTGGTGGTTAAAATCGTTGAAGAACTTGTAAATCGTGGTTTTAAGGTAGGAACAGTTAAACACGTGCACGGAAAATTTGATGTTGAAGGTAGAGATACATGGAAGCATAAAGAAGCAGGAGCAGAACTTGTAATCGGCTCTGGAGATGAAACATTTTTCCTTTTAAACCAGCGCCTGGAACTGGATAATATACTTACCATGACAGAATGTATGAAAAATATTGACTATCTTGTAGTTGAAGGGTTTAAACATTCACACTACGCTAAAATATCAGTATCTCTCCTTGATGATGAATATATAATTAAACAGGTAGATCCGTTTACAATTAGCGACAGTAATCTTAAATCTCTGGTTAACTTAATAGAAGAGCGTAGTTACAGCAGATTACCTGAATTAAACTGTGGTGAATGTGGTTATGATAGATGCAAGGATTTTGCTAAAGCAATGGTTAAAGGAAAAATTACTGAAACTGCATGTGTAATGAAAAAAGAAAGAAGCATTAAACTTAAAATTAACGGTCTTTCCGTTCCAATGAACCCATTTGTACAGACTTTTGTAAGAAACACTACTATCGGAATGTTATCTTCACTTAAAGGAGACGAATTAAAAGATTTTGAAGGGAAAAAAATAGAATTAAGCATTAAAAACGGTACTATTGGAAAAACCTACTGAATATAGTAGTTTTAGAGGTTTTTTCCCTGAATTAGATGAATCAGAAGAATTTGGAGAAGTAACCAAAAAAAGTTAAAGAGATCTATTAGATCAAATACAGTTATTAATACAACCACAAAGCGAGCCAGATTCAATACCTTCTGCAAGTTCCTTAAGTAAATCCACATCTTCTGCTTTACCTTTTCTTTCAGTGGAATCATAATCTATTGGAGTGTCAATAAAAGTTTCTGGAAAATCCTGAATTCAGTAACTTATCTTTTTACTAAAATATATTTCTAAAGAGGTTATATCATGCCAGAAATGGTCAAAAAAGTAAATGCCATAAGGGTGGGCAAAGAAATCCTTGAAATAGAAGAAATAATAAGTAATGATCAGGAAATAAGAATCATAGTTAATAAAACTGTTATTGGAACTTTTTCAATGAGTCCCACTCACTTAAAAGAGTTTGCTGTCGGATATTTACTTGGTGAAGGATTATTAAGCTCTAAAAGTGATATAACAAAACTAAAAGTTGTTAATAGAACGATCGAAGTTGAAACCGACCTTGCTGATTTTGACCTTAGAAGAGAGCTTGTAATGAGTTCAGACTGTTTTGGAGGAATGAGAAGCAAAATAGATTTAACAAAAAAGGTTGAGTCAGACTATAAAATATCAAAAGAGATGGTTTTTGAAGCATCGAAAAAATTAAGGGAAAGTTCTACTGTATGGAGCACTACAGGAGGAACTCATATCGCAGCGCTTGTAGCTGAAGATACGTTTATCTCTATTGAAGACGTAAGCCGTCACGTGGCCATAGACAAAGTTATTGGGGCTTGCAAGCTACAGGGAATTAATTTTTCCAATAGTTTTATGTTTTCAAGTGGCAGAATGCCTGGAGATATGATAATAAAGATTGCAAGGGTTGGAATACCAATTATAGCATCTAAATCTGCCCCTACTTCTTCAGGATACATGGTTGGAGACGAAGCTGGTGTTACAATAATAGGGTTTGTTAGAGGAAATAGATTCAATATATACACCCATCCAGAGCGGGTTTTGTATTAATTTCAGTTTTTAAAGTGCTGAATAGCCAACAGGATATATATACAGAGTTTTTTCATTAGCAGGTATTCTTAATATCTGGCGAACACTGTCATCCCTGAATGAACCTAAAGCCACTGTTGCAAGATTTCTGGATTCTGCAATCAAATAAATGTTCTGACCAGCGTGCCCTGCTTCCATATCCACAAAACGGGTGCTCAACTTTTCATCTTTGTATTTATCTATCATTTTATGGTAATTTCCAGTGATTATAATGTTTACTGGTGCTTCTTTTACCCATGGCTGTCCATTTGCAGCTTGAGATAACTCAGGACGCACATCATTTCCTAAAATCTGCTCCAGACTGTGATTAAAAGGATTATAATGGTAAACACCCTCGTTTAATCCTTTTACCCCATCCCTACCTATTGAAAGGTATACTTCAAGAGGATATGTACGTCCAGCTGATGGAACCACTCTAAACTTCGTTGTTTGATTTGTAATCCCATAAACAGCCCACATAAGCTGTGAAATATCCTGTAAGGTTAAAGATTGATTAGTGTACCTTCTAACAGATCTACGATCATGTATTGCCTGTTCTACAGATATATTACCAGTTATTTGAGGTTCCGGAAGATCAACAGTACCAGTAACTATTATTTGTTGAGTTTCATTAGACTTTGGCCAGATAAGATAAGCAATAACTGCTGCAAGCAGAATAATCAGGAGTATTAAAGTAATTTTTCCCTTTATAGACATGAAACCGTTCCTTTAACTTTAATGGAAATTAAATTCACTCCAAAACTGTATGCCGCTCTTTTAAATCCTCCTCAGTTTTTCCCATCTTATTCATAAGCTCTGCAATAATCCCTTCAAGGAATATCAGGGTTGAAACTTCAAATAATGTTCCAAGAGGTGCCAGAGGTTGGTGTCTTCCATTTATCTGGCGTTTAATATAGTCTTTCTCAGAATCAATTTTGGTCCTGCCTTTAATGTGTATAATAAGATCAGAAAGTTTTCCAAGAGTAGAATCTTCATATGAAGTCACTGCAATTATTTTTGCATTCCGTTTTTTACTTATTTTAGCGGTGCTGATGATGAAACTGGTTTCTCCTGAACCTGAAATTGCAAGCAGGCAATCATCCGGATTTATAGCGGGAGTTATGGTTTCTCCAACCACATAAACATTTATTCCAAGGTGCATCAGCCTCATAGCAAAAGCTCTTGCAACCAGCCCCGACCTTCCAAGACCAATTATAAAAACATTGTTTGCAGAAATTAGCATGTCCAGCATTTCATCGATACTTTTACTGTCTATTTCTGCCGATACTTCCTTTACATTGGTTATTATTTCGTTTATGGCTTTGTTTATAATCATTTTCTCACCGGCTGCAGAATTGTTTTTAATATATCCTTAGTCTATCTACATATAAATAGTGATTTTTGTTATATTAATCTATAGAATAAAAACAGATACAATTAAAAAACTTCTGGGGCTGTAAAGTTACAGGGTGTTATATTTTTCACTTCAAATAATCTTTATTTCAAAAAAATGGGGAATGCATCCAGCTATCAGCCTGAATTTCTTCAAAAGTTAAGTGGTTTAAATGGAGTATAAACCCAAAGTAAGCATTATTATAGATGGAAATACCTACAGCTACAGGCTTTTTGAAGCTCTTAAAATGGTTTCAAAGACTTATTCCCAGCGCAGGGCAGCTGAAAAGATGGGTATATCTCATGCAGTATTAAACCGCCGCATAAAAGATGCAGAAAAGAAATTAGGGTTTAAACTTGTCTTTAGTAGTGGTGCAGGCTCTTTACTAACTGAAGATGCTAAAATAATTCTAAAAAATTATGAAAAATATGAAAAAAGACTTAAAAAACGTGAGAAGATCATAATATGTGGAGGGTATGCGTCTTCAAGGCTACTTGAAATTTTAGCTGATGAATACGGGCTTGAAGCTGCTGTTTATAAGACCGGGGATAAAAACGCACTTTATCTTGCAGACTTTGACATGGTAGATATTTTAACGCTTGATGATCCAGTCCATGCATTAATCAGTGACATGGATTTTACTCCAATAGCATACGACTACCTGGTACTTGTAACTGGCAAAAAAACATGTATAAACAATATTAATGACTTGAAAGGGAAAAATTTTGTGGAAATAGAAGATTCTGCTCAAAGACTTGCCTGGAACACTCTGGATGATAAGGGAATTCCCTATAAACTTAAAATTGGGTTTAAATCACCCTATGATGCCCTTAAATTTATAAATGACAACCCGGACTATTATACATTCATAAGCCATAGTCTAAATGAAGGTTTGGAAGTTATTAAAGAAGATACTCGCCATATTATAAGCTTCATTGCATGTAATAAAGATGATGAAAGAATTAATAGGTTTTTAGACTTTATTTTAACCTTTAAAGGTCAAAAAATAGTTGAAAAGTGCGGATTTGAAAGGATAAGGTAATATTACTCTACCAGTTTTCATGATCCCTGTTTTAAAAACTAAAAAATCCATCAAACACACGAGTCTGGAAACTTCATCAAATACCGTTCTCCAATGCACTACCCAATACGAATATGAAAAGATTTGCACAGATGTCGTACAGCAAATACTGGATCGAGCGAGCATTTGAAAATGCGAAAGGGATAGCAGGTTATACAAAATACCGTAAGAAATAAACCATTTTATGCATTAACCACTGATAATTTACTCACATATAAAGGTATAGCAGATGAATTAGGTGTTATACCTCAAAATGATTTTCACAGAACCTTCGGATAGGGGATATTATTGTTTTTTTGATGAAAAAATTTATCGATCTATCTTTTTTTCCTGATTTAGTGGCGTTTAACGTGATTTTGATAATGGAAACATTTTTTGGGATTTCCAGCTTATATATAAATCTATTTCTTGTATCTAGAGGTATCACTTGATTATATATCCCCAGATCACTTGACGTGATTCTAACAGTTGCATTTACTTCTGAAGAACCATTTAAAACGCACTGATTAGTGTTATAATCTACAAAAACAATCATTTCCCCATTATCAGTGTAATCCGCATTCACAAATCCATTTGAAGGATCAAAATTAAGACCGAGTAGGGTTGAATTCTCGACGGGAGTTAAAAAGCAAACTATCTGGTTGCGTATCAAATGATAAATAAAACCCACTAATACCACAATGATCAGTTAGATCATCTCGGCCCACAGCCTTCAATACTACATAGCCATTAGATTCATATGCTTCTAAGAAGTTCCATTTATGAATGCATTTACCATGTCGATCATTACTGAACCTACAGGTCCTGAAGTTGGAGTATTAGCATGGTAATCAAACCGAGAAGCTTCAACAGACAATTGTCTTCATATGATCAATGACAGTTATCCAATCCTCTCACCACAATACCAATCTCAAATCTGGATTAAATAAGCCCATAATAAAATTAAAAATCATGAACAGAACAACTACTAAGAAAATCATGAATAGAATTCCTTCTCTCATTCTTAAATCAAATGGAACGACCTTATTAATTTTATCTGGGAATAATACAATACTCTGCATTAGTAAACCAAAAAAGATCGCCATTAAACAAAACTCTAAAGATGGATTACCTTCCATAAAATAGAAATGAAGGCGTGAAATCCCATAACCAGTAGTTTGAAAACCCAATAATGCAGATAAAAGCCAATAACCATAGGGCATATAACCGGGCCCTAATTCTATACTCATCTTTGGACCCTCATATTTGGGAATACTTTCATCGCTAAAAGTTTTAATACGCTTAAACATGAATAGAAGTGGATAAATCGTTGAAACACCTAATCCGATACCAAATGGAATGTTATTGGTGGTTATTCCCATAGCAATGCTCGTTAAAAAGAAAAGAGGAGCAAAAAATAAAGTTATCACTATTAGCATCTGTTCATATTTTCCATTCCCATATTTTTCAGTTAATCTCTCATAATAATAAGTATATACAACTCCCATCACTGGAATTGTGCAAAAAGCAAAGAAGAATGGTAAAAAATCAAGACCTATTAAAACACCACAAGACAAATAGGTCATAATGAATATAAGCGGTATGAAATATATTGAAGATAATACTTCTTTTTTTAATTTTTCATTATAACCATCCTTATTAGATTTGAACGCTATTTCCAATCCCTTTTTGGAAAACAGTAGTTTTATATTTTCAATTAAAGCTCTTTTAAAGTCCATATTAACACATCCATAAAAATTAAGGGTTGGAAAGATATTCTGTGACATTGTTATATTGTGCTGAACTATACTGGTTAATTTCTTGACCATTTTCATCCAATATTACACTTATCTCATTAATTATTGTGTGAATGCCCTGTTCTATACTTTGAGATTTGACAAGATTTTGAACAGCTTCTTCAAATAAACAATTTTGCCAATTCAAGAGGTGGAATACAGAATTTCATCTCTGTATTTTCTAGCATCCTCATCCTCAGGATCCAACTCTAAAGCCTTATCAAAACATTCTAAAGATTTATTAAACTGATTTAGATCAATAAAAACAATACCTCTACCTATCCAAGCTGAAATATTGTCCGGATCTAATTCCAAAGCTTCATCAAAGCATTCTAATGCTTCTTGAGGTTTACCCATTTTTTTAAGAATAAATCCTTTATTAATCCAGAAGTAGTTATCTCCCATATCTAATTCCAAAGCTTTATTAAAACAATTAAAAGCCTCATTAGATCGATCCAAATTAGCAAGAGCAATACCTTTACCATTCCAAGCTAAAGCATCATCAGGATTTAACTCTAAAACCTTATCAAAACATTCTAAAGCTTCATCAAATCTTTCTAAATCAATAAGAACGTTGCCTTTACCACTCCAAGATAGAGAATACTCAGAATTCAGCGTTAATGCTTTATTAAAACATTTTAAAGCTTTATCAAGCTTTCCCAAATCAACAAATATCTTACCTTTCCCTTGCCAAGCATGATAAAATTTAGTATCAAGTTTTAAAACCTTATCAAAACATTCTAAAGCTTCATCAAATCTTCCTAAATCAACAAGAACCTTACCCTTATTATACCAAGCATAAAGGGATTTAGAATCTAAATCTGAAACCTTATCATGACACTTCAAAGCCTTATTTAAACACCCTAATTTCTCAAAAACCACGCCTTTACCATTCCAAGCTTTAATGTGATTAGGATCAATTTCCAATGTTTGATTATAATAATCTAAAGCTTCATGATATTTACCCTGATTAAACAAATTATGGGCCTTTTTAAGCAATGAATCTTTCCTAAACCTATTAAATAATCCTATAATAACACCTCTTTGAATGTTAAACTGATCTTTATTGTAAATAATATCAAATAAATTAATATAAGAGAAAAGAAGAATGTATTCTTCTTTCTTCCATTTCAAAGTTTATCAAAGCTTAAAATATCTTTAATTCTGTTTTTTATCCCAATATTAAATTTTTCAAAGATTTTAAATATTTAAGCCCCCAATTTATCTACTCTTTTCAATAATCAATTTATTGATAGTATTATAGGTTGAGTATCCCCATTTATAAATAGGCTCATACGCCATACGTACAATAACCATAGCAATAGTAACATATATTGCAGCTTTTATAAGTTTAGACGGTATTTTTCCCCCTCCAGAATATAGAAAAGTTTCTGAAAGACGAGTTTCCTTTAGAAATTGTTTGTTTATATTTACATCTGCTTTGTTTGGTTCTTTAGGATAAGGATAATAATCCCTGCCTTTCTTACCTGCGTAATTTATGCGAGATAACCATTCTGGTTCTGAATTAACCAAAGAATTACCTAAACTCAGAGCTAATTCTGTCTGCAGGTCATAGTAGCAGTAGGATCCGCAGAAACCATTAGCTGTGTTCATATCCCTTACAACACCTGTTTCGGGGTCAATTACAAATATTAGGTCATCTCGGCCCACGGCTTTCAATATTACATAGCCATTAGATTCATATG
>JAVSLW010000026.1 GCA_039666455.1 Methanobacterium sp.
GGAAAATCTGTTTTAATAAACATGCTCCGTGGAATGAAAGAATACAAGCCAGACAGCGGTAAAATATTTTATAACATTGCGCTGTGTCATGAATGTTTTTTTGTGGATGCTCCTTCGAAAGTAGGACATAAATGTACCTGCGGTGGAGAATTTGAAGCAGAAAGGGTTGATCTTTGGGATACTGATAGAAAAATATTTGCTGCAATTAGAAGACGGATTTCTATAATGCTTCAAAGGACATTCGCCCTCTATGAAGATGATACTGTAATAGACAACGTTTTAAAGTCCATAAACCATCATGATGAAGAGGAAAGTATGTATATGGCCATAGATCTTCTTGAAACCACTCAGATGACCCACAGAATAACCCACATTGCAAGGGATTTAAGTGGTGGGGAAAAACAGAGAGTGGTTCTTGCAAGACAAATTGCAAAGGAACCTATGGTATTTCTTGCAGATGAACCCACAGGTACTCTTGATCCAAAAACCGCTGAACTCATACACCATGCACTCCTTGAAGGTGTAAAGGATAAGGGTACAACCATGATCATCACCTCCCACTGGCCAGAAGTTATGAGAAAGCTTTCTGATAATGTAATATGGCTTGAAAAGGGTGAAATCATCGATGAAGGCGGCCCTGAATCTGTTGTAAAAAGATTTTTAGAACAGGTTCCATTACCTAAAAAAATAGCAGAATACCGAACCGGCGGGCCAATGATTAAAATGGAAGACGTTAAAAAGCACTACTATTCTATAGAAAGAGGTGTGGTAAAGGCTGTTGATGGGATAGACCTGATTGTTGATGAGGGCGAAATTTTTGGTATTGTTGGATTAAGTGGAGCTGGTAAAACCACGCTTTCAAGGATTTTATATGGGTTAACTGAACCCAGTTCTGGTAAAATAACTGTCAAGCTTGGGGATGACTGGGTGGACATGACCGAATCTGGCCCATTAGGAAGAGGAAGAATTAAACCTTATTTAGGGATTCTTCACCAGGAATACAGCCTTTATCCTCATAGATCTGTTTTAGGAAATCTTACTGAGGCCATAAG